>NZ_CALETI010000176.1 GCF_937920075.1 uncultured Agitococcus sp. | reverse complement strand
ACACAAAGCCTATTTGTTCTACAATAAGTAGGTTTTGATAAGTTTTATGGAACGGAACAGGCAACAAACCTGCCATGCTACTAATCACCATCATGCCTCCACCTTGATTTTTGTCTTTCAGATATTGGCTAAATAAAGTAAGTAAACGCACAACACTGGTAACGTTTAGCGCAAGCATTTTTTCAAAATCAGGCCATGCTAATTCGTGATGTTCGCCAAAATGGGTCACCCCTGCATTCAAAATTACACCATAAATATCAGCCAGTTGGGTGGCTTGTTGATAAACACGTTCAACGTCGTCAGCAAGTGATAAATCGGCAGCAATCACATGACATTGAATGCCAGAGTTTTGTTCTAAGCGTTGTTTTAAAGCCAATAATTGCGCTTCACGACGGGCAACCAAAATCAAGTTAGCCTGATGTTGCTCAGCAAGTTGCGTGGCCATTTCTAAGCCAAGCCCTGACGATGCACCTGTCACTAAGACCCATTTATGGGTAAATTGCATGTCTTTCATAAAAAGCTCCATTTGCTATTGTTGTTATAAAGCTGAATATATGTCAGGTTACAGCTGGATTGACTAAAAATCAATCTGAGAATACGGTTAACGATTAGATTTTTTGTTTGTCTAAAGAAGTTAAGTGCACGTATTGACAAAAAGTAGAGATATGCGACTATTAAAGCTGATAATAATTCAGGTTTTGAGGGTTGGCCATGTTTAAAGCAGGTTGGAGTAAGTGCGAGATATTAGTCAAAGCGCAAGGCTATGCGATGATGGGCTATGGTATGTGGCATAACCGTGCATGGGGACAACAAACGCCGTTGTTTGCGCGTGCTATTTGGTTGGCAGATGAACAGGGTAATGAAATAGCCTTTTGTTGTTTAGATTTGGGCTACATTACTTATGCCATGCGCAGCACAATTATTCGTCAGCTCCAAGACACAATTGGCGATAGCTTTAACCCAGAGCGTTTGGTCTTAACCTGTACCCATACCCATTCAGGGCCGGGCGGATGCACTCATGATGCCTTGTATAATGTGGTGACCCCCGGTTTTGTGCCTGATAATTTACAGCAAATTGTGTTAGCAACGGTTGAGGCATTATTAGCCGCACGTACTCATTTACAAGCTGTGGAGCTGAGCTTAGCACATGCGGCATTTGCCGAAACGACAGCAGTGGCATGGAATCGTTCGTTAGAGGCGTATAATCGTAATCCTGAAGTGAGCAAATTAAATCATCAGCAATGTCATTTAGCCTTAAACCGAGAAATGCCTGTTTTAGCGATTCGTCATCAAGGACAAGTAGCGGCGTTTGTGTCGTTGTTTGGGGTTACACACTGTATATGAAAAATCTATCTAAACCTACTTATTTAGGTTGTTT
>NZ_CALETI010000175.1 GCF_937920075.1 uncultured Agitococcus sp. | reverse complement strand
TGTGCCACCCCTGCCAACAACACGCCCCATGCCAAAGCCATAATCGGAATATCAAGTTGTGGGGCTAAAAACAACGCACTGGCAATCATCACCAAATTCAACAAAACAGGCGTGAACGATGATAAAGCAAATGCGCCATAGCTATTTAAAATCCCACCTGCAAATGCCGTCAGTGAAATTAACAATAAATACGGAAAGGTAATTTGCAGCATATCTGCTGCCAAATTAAATTTTTCAGCATCACCACTAAAACCAGGGGCAAACACCCACATAATCAATGGCGCACCAACAATCGCAATAATCGTCACGACAAACAAAATCAGCGATAAAGAGCCAGCCACTTTACTAACTAAATCTTTCACCGCTTCATCCCCTTTTTGGCTTTTATACTCTGACAACACAGGCACAAAAGCTTGGGCAAAAGCCCCTTCAGCAAACAAACGCCGCAAAAAGTTAGGAATTTTAAACGCCACCAAAAAGGCGTCCATCATTTTGTCAGCACCAAAGGCGTTCATTAAAACCATATCACGGACTAAGCCTAAGACGCGTGACAACATCGTCATTGCACTGACAATGAGCGTGGAACGCCATAAACCAGACTTTTTAGCACCTTGAGTGGCGGACTTTTGCGAAGGAGGAGTTACCTGAGACATGAAAAATGACTTTGCTAATTAACAAAGGGGCAAATAGTAGCGAATTACTTGCACAAAAACTATAAAAATGCGGTTTTATACGTAAAAAGTTGGTAATTATCTTGACTTAATGCTCTACGCTCGGCAAAATCGCACGCCTGATTTTGGGTAGTAATCCCTTTAGTATCTCGACTTATAGACATCCCTATAAGTCCTGCGAACGATTTTTTATAGGAGTGCCACCGTGGCCAATTCTGCACAAGCCAAAAAGCGTGCGCGCCAAAACGAACAACAACGTAAGCATAATGCAAGTTTACGTTCCATGGTGCGTACTTATATCAAGAAAGTTGTAAATGCTATTGCTGCTGGCGATAAAGCTGCTGCATCTGCTGCTTATACTGATGCCGTTCCTGTTGTTGACCGTATGGCTGACAAAGGTATCATCCACAAAAACAAAGCAGCACGTCATAAGAGCCGTTTAAACGCTCATATCAAAGCAATGGCTTAATATTGATTTAAGTATCGCTTTGTAAAAACCCGCTTAGTGCGGGTTTTTTATTGCTTGACATTTAATCATTATTTATTGATAATTATTCTCATTAGTATTTATGAATGAGAATAATTCTATGTACGTATGTGTCTGTCATGCAGTCAGCGATAAACAAATTAAACAATCTGTAGAAAATGGTTGTTGCTCTTATCGTGAAATTCGTGATTGTCATAAAGTTGGCACAACCTGTGGCCGTTGCGTACCTGAAGCACGTCAATTAATTGATGAAACACTTGCAAACTTAGCCAAAAATATTTCACATGCAGCGTAACAACTCATCACTCTCTAAAAACCAAATGATAACTATTTGTTTTTACAATCTAATCCACTAAGATTTCTTACGCTTTTCCTCATTTGCCCACTGTCTTTTATCTTGTTTTACGCTACCATTAGTGTAATTGTTGACAAGAACAATCAGCTATTAGCAAATCTATAAATATCCCCACCCTTCTTATTTAAATATATCGTGGAGTAACAACATGAAAGGTGATGCACAAGTTATTGCTTATTTAAACAAAGCCTTAACCAATGAATTAACAGCCATTAATCAATATTTCTTACATGCACGTATGTTAAAAAGTTGGGGCTTTGAAAAACTCGGTCAACATGAATACATGGAGTCAATTGATGAAATGAAACATGCTGACAAATTAATTGACCGTATTTTATTTTTGGAAGGTTTGCCAAATCTACAACACCTTAATAAATTATATATTGGTGAAAATATTGAAGAGATTTTACAAGGTGACTTGAAACTCGAACAACTCGCCCACCCCGATTTAAAGGATGCGATTGCCCAT
This sequence comes from uncultured Agitococcus sp., assembly GCF_937920075.1. Lineage (GTDB taxonomy): Bacteria > Pseudomonadota > Gammaproteobacteria > Pseudomonadales > Moraxellaceae > Agitococcus. The sequence goes on along the minus strand of NZ_CALETI010000175.1, from coordinate 4,948 downwards.
TGTGAAAAAGTAGGTGACTACGGCTCTCGTGAATTATTTGTAGCCATTTTAGAAAGCGAAGAAGAACATATTGATTGGATTGAAACCCAATTAGAATTGATTAATAAACTGGGTGTGCAAAACTATTTACAATCAGCTATGTAATAGACAAAAAAAAGCCCACTTTGCAGTGGGCTAACAGGGGTTCAACCAGAGAGAATTATCAAGAGCTAGTAGATTCATCGCCACTCACCTACTAAATCTTGATACCATGTACTCAAAGCCTAATATACGCTTTTATTTAATTTACACTGTTATTGAGATGTGTCGTTTATGTCAATGAACTGTTAACTTGGTTCATTTAATTTGAGCTTATTACGATTCTTTTGTTTCATTGGCCACGTCATCACAAACTTTGCTCCACCCAAACGTGGACTTTCTTCTACCTTTATATTGCCACCAAACCAAAAAGCAATACGTGAGACAATAGATAAACCTAAACCATAACCACCAGAAGCGCGGGTACGACTGTCATCTAAACGAGTAAAAGGCTGAAAAACTTTTTCTCGGTCTTTTTCGGGAATACCATGTCCATCATCTTCAACCGCAATATAAGCACATCCTTCATAAATACCCGCACTTAAACACACTTCACTTTTGGCATAACGCGTGGCATTACCTGCCAAGTTTTGCAATACACGATGCAAATAACGACGCTCAGCTTCCGCAATTGTGCCTTGTGGAGGCAACTGAACAGTCACTTTTTGTTTAACGCCTAAAGCTGTTGTCTCCTTGGCTACTTTCTGTAATAACTCGCCTAAATCAACTGATTCAAAATCTAGAACAGGAATTCCCTGCTCTAATTTGGCATAGGTTAGAATCTCATCAATCAGTTTATTAAGCTCATCAATATCGCCATCTAACTGCGCTAACTGACGAAAACGATCATCATAATCATCGGTGTCTGCCAACATTTCCATGCCAAACCGAATCCTTGCGACAGGTGTTCTTAATTCGTGAGAAACAGCTCGTGTCAACTCTCGTTGAGAGTCAATCAAGCGTTGAATATGTTCAGCCATACTATTAAAAGCATATGCTAACTGACTCACCTCATCCTTACCATCAACTTCAGCACGCGCACTTAAATCACCGCCACCAATACGTCTCGCAGCACTCTCCACCGTTTTGATTTTCTTTTCTAAGGGATGAATAATCAGATAAGCCGTTGTCGTAATGACTAATAGTGCAATTGCAGAAATAATAATGAGCAGTTGAACGGGCATCCAATCAAATAAATACATTGGGCCTATTACTAAGACATGATTAAACTGAGATGAGGGCGCAATAATACGTACGGAAGAATTATGACCTACCCCACCTTCTTTCAGAGCCAAAACTACTTCTTTACGTTTAATACGTGCGCGTTGATCGGGTTCTAAACTAGCCTTATCCAAAGGCATTATATGTAAAGGAAAAGGAAAATAAACTTGCAATTGTTTTAATCTTTTTTGCTCTTGACCTCGATAATGATCTAAGTCATCCAACAAAAAAATCGCCATTGCTTTGGCTTGTTGTTCTGAGACTTTGCTCATGCGTACTTGTAAATATTGATCTCTTTCAACAGAGACTGCGCTATAAATATCTGCATAACTAAAATTATTAGCAATTCGTACTACGGCTTTTCCTTGCTCCAGTTGTTCTAATTCTCGACTGGTAAAATCAATCTGTTGAGCTTTGCTTAAAACAATTTTGCTATCTAATAAAGTACCTGCTTCTTCAATCCATGCTTGTTGCAATTCTGGACTAGACTGACGTGCAATTCCCAATGCAATTAAACGAAAAAAGCCCGTTGCCATGCTTTCGCGGTATTCTGCGGCACGGTAATCATTAATCACTTGTAACAGTAAATAGGTACACAAGGCGACGGCACTGATGATCAACAACAGGCCGCCATAAATGCGAACAAAAATACTGCTAGGAATTGGCAGCTTAGGCAAACTAACCGCCTAAAGACTCTTTAACAAATAAATAGCCTTTACTGCGTACAGTTTTGATACGTTTAGGATTATCAGGATCATCACCAATTTTTGGACGAATACGGGAAATACGCACGTCAATCGAACGATCTTGTCCGTCATATTCAATGCCACGCAAACGTTCAAAGATGTCTTCACGCGATAAAATACGGCCAGCATTAGAGGCTAATAACCATAACAAATCATATTCGGCACTGGTAAACTCAACAGGTTCATCAGCTAAAGTCACTGAACGACCGCCATTATCAATCACTAAATCATCAAACTCTAAACGCTGAGGTACGTCTTCTTCGACAATTTTATCGGTACGACGTAACAAGGCACGAATACGTGCTAATAAAACGCGTGGTTGAGCAGGTTTGGCAACATAATCATCTGCCCCCATTTCTAAACCCAACACCTGATCCATATCATCAGTGCGTGCGGTTAACATTAAAATTGGATGATGGTAATGTGGACGAACTTCGCGGCAAATGGTTAAACCATCTGCACCTGGTAACATCACATCTAAAACCACTAAATCGGGTTGCTCAGCAATAATTCGACGAATAGCACGATTACCATCCGTTTCTATCGCAACCAATAAACCATTACGAATTAAATACTCTTGCGTCAACGTTGCTAAACGTTCGTCATCTTCAACAATTAAAATGCGTGGCAAATGTTCTTCTTGTTGGCTCATGGTGTTTTCCTGCTAAACTAATAATCTTAAATGTTGTAACGACGTAGCTTTTTAATTAACAGTTACATTGTAAATCCTGTCGCTACGCGCCATACCTGCATAATAGACAATTCTGTGTCAGTTACAAAGTGACAAATGCCATTTGTTTACGAACATACCACTAAAAGCCTGTCAAGGCTAAAAATCAGATATATTTTTTTACATGTCATTTACGTTTAGTTATCCACAAGTAAAATACGCGCAACTCCTTGAATCCCTTTATTGTCTTGAGTAATTGACTATTTTTTAGCAGGACTTATCCACAGTTTTGACCTCTTGCATAATCTATTAAAACAGCTTATCTTGTGCTGCAACAACAAACGCCACACTATAGATTGTGTTTTTATAGCTTTTTCTTACACTAAATATATAAACAAATCAACTCTTAACTGATGCTTTTTATAAAGCCGCAGATGGGGATTTTTTTGTTTGGTAAAGCCACCTAGGGAGCTTATATGACTATTTCTGCACAACGCTCATTTGAATCAAACGATGTTTTAACAACGGCACCTGGCCAATTACGGGTCATTAAACGTAATGGCACTTTAGTCAATTATGACTCAGGCAAAATAGCAATTGCAATCAGCAAGGCTTTTTTAGCTGTTGAAGGTGGCTCTGCCGCCGATTCGAGCCGTGTGCATCAACAAGTGGCCTTATTAACCGATGCCGTTTCTAATACATTTAAGCGTCGTATGCCTAGCGGTGGCACTGTTCATATTGAAGAAATTCAAGACCAAGTTGAATTGGCCTTAATGCGTGCTGGTGAACAAAAAGTGGCACGTTCTTATGTGATTTATCGTGATGAGCGCGCACGTTTGCGTGATGCAGGCATCACTAAAAGCCATCCTACCTTAACCGTCACCTTAGGTGATGGCACACGTCAACCTTTGGATTTAGGCCGTTTAGAAGCCTTAGTCAACAGTGCTTGCGAAGGTTTAACAGGCGTAAATGCGCAAGCGATTGTTGATGAGACTTTAAAGAATTTGTATGACGGTGTGCAAGAAAGCGATTTGTGTACCACGATGGTGATGTGTGCTCGTGTGCATATTGAACAAGAGCCTAATTACACTTATGTCACTGCACGTTTGTTATTAGATCAATTACGCAGTGAAGCTTTAGGCTTTTTAGACGTTGCAGATAAAGCTTCTCAAGCACAAATGGCTGAGTTTTATCCTCAAGCCTTACCCGTGTTTTTAAAGCGTGGTGTTGAGTTAGAGTTATTATCTCCTGAATTATTAAAATATGATTTAGCTAAATTAGCGGATGCGATTGAGCCAGAACGCGATTTTCAGTTTACTTATTTAGGCTTACAAACCCTTTACGACCGTTATTTTATTCATAGTCAAGAAGTACGTTTTGAATTGCCACAATTATTTTTTATGCGCGTGGCGATGGGCTTAGCAATGAACGAAGCCAATAAAGAAACACGGGCGATTGAGTTTTATCAATTATTGTCTAGCTTTGACTATATGGCTTCCACGCCTACCCTGTTTAATGCAGGCACATTACGCCCACAATTATCGAGCTGTTATTTAACCACTGTCCCTGATGACTTGTATGGCATTTATGATGCGATTCGTGACAACGCCATGTTATCCAAATGGGCAGGTGGTTTAGGCAACGACTGGACACCTGTGCGTGCTTTGGGCGCATACATCAAAGGTACAAACGGTAAGTCTCAAGGCGTTGTGCCGTTCTTAAAAGTCGCAAATGATACGGCTGTCGCGGTAAATCAATGTTTTGCACCTGATACTTTCGTATGGACAGAAAAAGGTTGTAAAGCAATTCAAGATATTCAAGTTGGTGATTTGGTTCTAGGCAAAGCTGGCTATTATCGTCCTGTTGTAAAACACATGGTTTATAATCAGACTGAACCAATGGTGGAAATTAAAGCTCGTCATTCAGCACAAACGTTAAAAGTCACTGATGGCCATCCCATTTGGTCTATTTCTATCAAAAACCGCAATCACACGCCTAAACAAGTTTTAGAAATGCTTAACAAGGATGAATTACAAGTTAAATATTGTGAAGCAGGTAAACTTAAAGTAGGCGATTTTATTGCCCAAACTATTCCTCAAGAAGTTATTCCTGTTCAAGGTTTTACTGAAGATGATGCGCGCTTTTATGGCATTATGCTAGGCGATGGACATATTACTAAGGGAGATGCCGAATGGGGTGTTTCAGGTAATCCTAGTTCAGATACGTTTATGGT
>NZ_CALETI010000174.1 GCF_937920075.1 uncultured Agitococcus sp. | reverse complement strand
AGCTAGAAAAATGAATAAACACGAAACTTGCAAGATGGTAGCAAGCAAGCCCTGAAATCATGGCAAAAACGCCTATTGTAATTATTGATGATTTTCAATATCTCATGGCTAATGAGTTTTTGCGCCGTAGCAGTGAATGTCAGTAAAAACAAAATATATATCAATGTATTATGTATTTCTATAGGCTTTTTATGTCAGTGAATTTGTCAGAAGTTTTAGCCTCTTAGGAGGCTTTTTTGTTGGAGTTATTATGCAAAAAAGCAAACTAACCAAGGAGCAAGAGCAGGAATTTAAAAGACTTTACCCTACTACTCCAAATAAAACCCTTGCTGAGATGTTTAGTGCGTCTATTGATTTTATTGGCAATAAAGCACATCAGTTAGGCGTTAAAAAAGACAAAGAATACCTAACAAAAATTTGCCAAAGGGAAAATACAGGCCAATTTAAAAAAGGCCATGTATCACACAACAAAGGCAAAAAAGGCGTATTTTTTGGCAGTGTAAGAAACCAATTTAAAAAAGGCCACCAACCACACAATACACTAAATATTGGTGATGAGCGCGAAGATAAAGACGGTTATGTGTGGGTAAAAATTGGAACTGGTAAAACAAAATACGAAAGATGGAAACCTAAACACCATATTTTTTTTGGTGAACCAGTGCCAAAAGGCATGATCTTGATATTCAAAGACGGTAATAAACGCAATTTTGATAAATCAAATTTAGAGTTGATTAGTCGATCTGAGAATATGAAGCGAAATACTATTTATCGCTACCCACAACCAATTATTGATCTAATCAGGATCAATAAAAAATTCCAACGAAAAATAAGAGAGACTGAAAATGCGTGATATTAATTATTTGCGTGAATCATTATTAGATGCAATGGACAAGCTAATGGAAGGGAAAATTGATGTTAGTCAAGCCAAGGCGATGGCTGATTTAGGCCAAGTGCTTGTTAATTCAGCCAAGATTGAAGCTGATCTAATGCGTAAGGATGAGGATTTTCAGGGTACTGGATTTATGCGTAACATTAACCCAAAAACACTTGGGCATGAAAAGTAAACCCATGCCCTCAAGCGAGGGCTAAAACCTATGGATTTTGCGGAGGTCATAGGTTTTAGTGTTTTTTAATCTTAGACAGTGGCTGGGGTGGTGTCACTGTTAAAGCGTGAGTTATAACCGATAAGAGGTATTTATGCAAAGAGTTATTGTTTGTGCCGCTGTGCGAAATTGCAGCGAAAATAAAATAATTGTTGGCGTTAGGCATGGTGATGAACACATGAATAACCAAATATCTGAGATAGGTCTTTGGCATTGGGATGATATTCAAGAAGAAGGCTTTTTGGATAACAAAGGAAGTTTTTTGAGCCGCACAGAGGCTTGGAAAGTGGCAGAAGCCGCAGGGCAAATCAAGCGGAGAGTTGGTGGTGACACTATTGATGGTGGCACATTGTTTAGTGAAAACTTGTACTAGTGAATGGGTTATAACAACATATTAAGCGGTAAAACCCACAAAAACAGGTGATTTACACTGTAATCGTTTAGGGTTTTATCCGCTTGAATATAGAGTTATGCGGATTTTAATAAGAGGTAGATATGACCGTGAACACAACACTAGCAACACCAAAACAAGAAATAGAAGCAAATATATTTGCATTATGCTTACTTATGCCTGAGCCGTTATTTAGTTTAGAATTTGAAAAAATCAAAAAGAAAACAAATAACGAAGATGAAATAATCTTAAAGTTATCAAGAGTATTTGAAGTTCCAATTTTTGCGGTAACTGAAAGATTGCGAATGCTTAACTTATTAAAGATATATTAATTAGACGCATAACTACCTGCATTAAGCAGTGCAGCACCACAACGATATAAACAGAAAAGAGGATATACAAATG
>NZ_CALETI010000173.1 GCF_937920075.1 uncultured Agitococcus sp. | reverse complement strand
TTGATTCAAATTGCCAATGACTATACTGATAAAATTATTGAAGTAATGGTTTTAGGAAATAGTCATATGATGGATCAAGAGGCTTTTGCGGTGAAGGTGTTGCATAATGTTGCTAGTGCGATTAAAACAACGGCGCATACCTTAATTAAACAAGTCTTATCAAAGATGAACAGTGAGGAAATGTCGCCGTTGACTTCACAAATTCGTGCGCGTAAATTAGTTATTAACGATCAAGAATATATAAGTTTTCCTGTGCCAGAGCATTTAGCACAAAGTTATAAATATTGTTTTGCACAAATAAAACTTGGTGATGTTTCTGTTAAACATAAACTCATGGAGTCGATGTTAGAGTTTTCTTCATTGGCTAACCATTATTTTTATGTGGAGTCAATCAAACCTTTAAAATTAGGTTTTGTTACCCGAAAAATTGCTGATTTAGGAGGCGTCACTATTGATAAAGCCTCTCATGCAGCAATTAAAAAACTAGTGCCGCAATTAAATAAAGAAGAATTACAAGGATTTGTAGAATATTTAGAGCCTTTATTTATTGATGTTAATTAATGAAGTTTTTATTAAGTTTTCCTGTTTTTATCAGTTTTCTATTATTGTTTGCTTTGGTAGCACTACATTACCAACGTAAACGCTGGGCTTATTGTTTAATCATATCAGCAATCATAAGCAATTATTTATTTGCAACGCCTTTAATGACCCAGATTATTTTTGTGATTATTGGTAAATATCCTCCTTTAAGTGTGCAACAAATTATTCAACAACAACCACAAGCAATTGTGATTTTAGGTGGAGGTTTGTATAGAGGGGGTGAATATAATAATCAATATCAATCGGGAGGTGCATCAACAGCGCGTTTACAGTATGGTGCGTATGTAGCTAAACAAACACGATTGCCTATTGCTTTATCAGGAATGGAAGTCGCCTATGGTATGAGCAATACCTTAGGTCAATTTGGCTTAGCAGCAACTTGGTTAGAAAATAATAGCTATGATACCCATGAAAATGCCCAATTTTCAGCACAATTATTAATTAAGAACAATATACAAAAAATTGTCTTAGTGACTGATGCTTGGCATATGTCGCGTTCTGTTTTAGCTTTTAGGCAAGCTGGATTTAATGTAATTCCTGCACCTACAGAGTTTCCTGATGGTTTTTATATTAATCAAAAACAATGGTGGCAAGCCAACTTAAACACCTATATACAAAACTTACGTGGCTGGACAGAGGTTTTTGGCCATGTTAAATATCGGGTTCGTTATGCGTTGTTTAGCAAAGCCTGATCTAAAGTAGGACTTTTAAAATCAAAGTCTAAATTAATTAATCGTTGTGGAATCACTTGTTGTCCATCTAATAACAACGTTGACATTTCTCCTAATAATAATTTAAGAACAATGCTAGGCACAGGAAAGGGCGCAATAATTTATCAGACCCATTTCCTGAATGGTAATAACTGGTTAATATGCGCCTCTGATAACAATATGGACAATAATTTTTATCATGCGCATTTTATTTATTCATCAAAACTTTCCTGCTCAATTTAAGCATCTTGCACCAGTATTGGCGGCTGATAAAAACAATCAAGTACTAGCAATGCATATGCGCTCTGATATGCCAAAAAATTGGCAAGGCGTGCAAATGTTATCCTATGCTGCCAAGCGCGGTTCAACGCCAAAAATTCATCCTTGGATAACAGATATAGAAACTAAAGTGATTAGAGGTGAAGCGGCTTTTTATGCTGCTATGCAGTTAAAAAAAGCAGGATTTACCCCCGATGTCATTATTGCCCATTGTGGTTGGGGAGAAAGTTTATTTGTCAAAGATGTGTGGCCAACTGCTAAGTTAGCGATTTATAGTGAGTTTTATTATCATGCTCAAGGCGCAGATGTAGGCTTTGACCCAGAGTTTCCTTCATCTTTAACCGATCAATGTCGAATTAGAGTCAAAAATACTAATAATTTATTGCACTTTGAAGTGGCTGATGCAGGCATTTCTCCCACTTATTGGCAGGCAAGCACTTTTCCACAGTTGTTTAGAGACAAAATCACGGTGGTTCATGATGGCATTGATACGCAAGCGATTAAACCCAATCCAACGATACAAATGAATTTTAAGAATGCTCAAGGTGAGATTACGCTCAGTCGCAACGATGAAGTGATTACCTTTGTTGCGCGTAATTTAGAGCCTTATCGGGGTTATCATATTTTTATGCGCGCTTTGCCCGATATTTTGCGCCAACGACCCACAGCAAAAGTATTAATTATTGGTGCAGATGGGGTGAGCTACGGTAAAGAAGCCCCACAAGGTCAAACATGGAAAAATATCTTTATTAATGAAGTTAAAGAACAAGTAGATTGGTCTAGAGTTTTCTTTTTAGGCCAAGTGCCATATCCACAATTTATTGCCTTATTGCAATTATCTAGGGTACATATTTATCTGACTTATCCTTATGTGTTAAGTTGGAGTTTATTAGAGGCAATGAGCGCAGGTTGTACCATTGTTGCTAGTGATACTCCACCATTAAAAGAAGCGATTATTGAAGGCAAAACAGGCAGATTGGTTAACTTCTTTGATAAAAAAGCTTTAGCAAATACCGTATCTGAGTTATTAGCCGATAAAGCACAGTCAGACAAATTGAGCCAAAATGCCCGCCAATTCGCTGTTGAGAATTATGATCTAAAAAATATTTGTTTGCCCAAACAATTGCAATGGGTTCAAAGCTTAGTTAATTAGAGAGAGTAATTATGCAGCCTATTTTATCGGCTATTCCCACCAACATCATCACAGGTTTTTTAGGCTCAGGTAAAACCACGTTAATTCAACAATTATTAGCAAGCAAACCCGAAAATGAACGTTGGGCAGTGTTGGTTAATGAATTTGGGCAAATAGGTATAGATCAAGCATTAATTGGGCAGCAACAAGAAGTATTTATTAAAGAAGTGGCAGGCGGTTGTATTTGCTGTGCCAATTTTTTACCTATGCAAGTGGCGTTATCGCAATTACTCGCCAAAGCAAAACCACAACGGCTGTTAATTGAGCCAACGGGTTTAGGGCATCCCAAACAAATTATTGATAGTTTAAGTGCTAGTCATTGGCAAAGCACTTTAAAACTTGAAGCAGTCTTGTGTTTGATTGATGCCCGACAATATCAAGATCAAAGGGTGCGAGAACATGAGTCATTTATTACTCAAGTCGAGGTTGCGGATGTTTTGGTGTTTAGTAAAGCGGATCTGTTAAATGTAGAGCAAAAACAATTAATGTTAGATTTTGCACAGCAATTACCATCACCCAATGCAAAAACGGTATTTGTTGAGCACGGCCAATTAGACTATGAGTTATTAGCCTATAAACGCCAACAAGTGCCTGTGATCAAACGCTCTTTATTGCACGATAATTTACGCTTAAATGCCGTTCAAAATACAGCATCGACATTGTTGAACCACCATATCATTATCACCAACAAGCCTTAGACACCTATGTTGGTGGTTGGATTTTTCCTGTGGATTGGCAATTTGAACACCATGCGTTAATGGATTTATTATTTGCGATTAAGGCACAACGCGTAAAGGGAGTTATTCATACTAATCAAGGTTGGTTGGCAGTGAATTTAACGGCTGTTGATGCCAGTTTTAATAGTTGTGCCGAGTCCTTCGATAGTCGCTTAGAGATTATTAGTGTAGATAATATAGATTGGTCGGCATTAGAACAGGCATTGTTAGCGATTCGTTCTAATCCTACGCATTGTTAATAATGCGTAGGATTAGAGGATAAACTAAGCAAACAAATCCATTTGTTCGCCAGCTTTGATTTTTTGTTTGGCTTTTCGGTTGTGCCACCATTGCTGAGCAAGGGTTAAAGCTTCTTCTGGATCATTACAACGTTGTAGACCAATCAATGCCAGTGCTAAGGTGCCAATCACTGCCGATTCACCATACTCATGTGCTTTTTGGCCACGCCATACCGCAATAAAATCGTCCAAACTAAATTCATCTTCAGCATTATGACGCTCTTCAAACATCATCGGCCATTCTAAATCGTAAAGCTCGCCGTTTTTTATGCCTTTAACCAAACAACGCCCATCAGGATTACGCTCAAATTCGCCACCTTCACCTTTTATCACCATCGAGTTGCTGTAATTTAATAATTTAGCTGCTTGTTGATGTGACTCTCGATAAGCAGGATGAAAAATCGCTTGTAATGAGCATTGAGCATTTAATGGGTTAATTAATCGCGCTAAGGTATGTACTGGCGAACGTAAACCCATAATGTTACGTAATTGAATAATATTGCCTAAAGGAGGGCAGTAAGCATCCAAAGACATATACGCAAAGTTTCTTTGATTAAGCTGCTGCTCTACATCTGTCCATGTTTGACACAAACCATAACCCAAGACAGGTAAAACTTCTTCGGTATATAAACGATTAATGGTATGACCACTAGCACCGTGCATGAAAATGCGCACGCCATTTTCGGCTAATACTAAAGCAGCAAGCAAAAACCACGGATAATGTTTGCGTTTGCCTGCATAAGATGACCAGTCCAAATCAACGGCAATTTGTGGGGCTTGTAGCCATTCGCGTGTGGCTGCCACAAAACCTGCCAGTTCTTCGGGCGATTCTTCTTTTACCCGTAACAACATCAAAAATGCGCCAAGTTGCGCTTCTAACACTTCGCCACGCACAATCATCGCAAACGCGGCTTGTGCTTCTTCAAAGCTTAATGAGCGACTACCTGTTTTGCCTTTGCCAATGATGCGAATATATTGTGCAAAAGGGTGTTCAACATCACGATAGATGTTTTTCATAACCATGTTGTTAAAATCCTAAATACAGTTGGTGGGTTTGGGTAACCCTGCTAAGCGAGCAACCGTTTTGGCGGGAGTACCATCACCAAAAAGAGACATCACATAAATGCTACTGCTTTTTTCGCTACCTAATTGTTGCCCTAAATATTTTAATAATACCCTTGTGGTGGGTGAGCGTTGGTATTGCTGATAAAAGTCTCTAATAGCATAAAGAATTTGCCAGTGTTCGTCATGCAAAATTAATTGCTGTTGTTGTGCCAGTTGTGTAGCAATGTCAGGTGTCCAATCGTGATGATTAAGCAAATAACCTTCTTCATCCACACCAATATCAGTGCCAGCTAATACTGCGCTCATATAGTATTCCTAATTGCACAAATTCAGGATAGTCAATTATTTTACAAGAAGTTTGCTCAACTAAGGTTAATAAACCATAAGCTTGTAAGTCACTCATTAAGGCATAACAACGATACTTTTTTAATAAATCCTGCTGAGAATATAAGTTATACACTCCCTGATTTGTGAATAATAAAACATCATCATCAGATAAAATAGTAATAAGTTGCTGATAAAGTTCGTGATTAAGCGTTGTGCTAATTAAATGAAGGGTAGGCATGATTTAAAGTCGAATAATAGGGCTGTGTTGCTGAAAAAAATCTTTTAAGGATTCTTGTGAAAGTATTTGTACGTCTATAGCGAGGTGTTCGGCTTTTAAATTGCGTGTTAATAAGCTTTGCTCATCAACATACACCTCCGAAACGTCATAGAGTTCTAAAGCACTTAGCTGGGCAATAATAGACGGCTTGCCTATGATTTCGCTGTGCTGATTAGCCAATAGTTGCCATACACCATCGCCTTGAAATAAAACACTGGGATTTTGGCCAAAAGCTGCCATCACTAATAAAGCATCTAAACTTTCTTGAGCATGGTGACCGTGATACGGGGAAGTATGATGAATAAATAATGGTTTCATGTTAAAACTGTAAAAATCTATCGGAATTAATCATTAAATCGGTCAACGTGCCTAAGCCTGTTAAGATAAAGCCATCGGCTAGGTTATCACCTTGTAAGTGGTGGCGGTGGCTATTATCGGCATCGGTGATGCCACGGCGTAATGCGGCAGCGACACAAACGGCTAATTCTAGTTGATGTTGTTTGGCCAAATTTTGCCAACATTGATTGAGTGAATTTGCGTTATCATGGTTCAGTATCAAACGAATGGCAACCGTAACTCCCTCATTATAAAAAAAAGGCGATACCTGATGACCTTGCTCCAATGCTGTTTTGGCGAAATAATAAGCATGCCATGCGTTGCTACTCTCAATTGGGGCGGTAATTAACAAGACAAATTTCATAAAATAGTATTCAATCGCTAAAATTTTTAAGACGCTATGTTTAGCATAGCACTAATAGGACTTACGCATTTCACTGAAATTAGCGCGTTTTGTGAACTAAAAATTGCTCTAAAAGCGATTGTTTAGCGAACAAATAAGCGATAACCGCGTAAGTCCTAAATAAAGTCATAAATCATATAACAGGACTTATTATGCAGCCATATTTATTAAGTTTAGATCAAGGCACAACCAGTACCCGTGCGATTATTTTTAATTTACAAGGGCAGGCTGTTGCTCGCGCACAACTAGAACTCAAGCAATATTTTCCTGCTGATGGCTGGGTAGAGCATGATGCTGAAGAAATTGCCCAATCCTCTCTGGCAGTGTGTCGAGAAGCTTTACAGCAAAGTGGTATTACTGCACAACAAATTGCAGCCATAGGTATTACTAACCAACGTGAAACAACCGTCGTTTGGGATCGAAAAACAGGCAAGCCTATTCATAAAGCGATTGTTTGGCAAGATCGCCGTACGGCTGATACTTGTTTAAAACTTAAAAATCGTGGCCATGAAACAATGGTTCAGCAAAAAACTGGCTTGTTATTAGACCCTTATTTTTCGGCCAGTAAATTGGCATGGATTTTAGATAACGTCTCAGGTGCAAGAAAACGCGCCGAAAAGGGCGAGTTAGCTTTTGGTACAATTGACACATGGTTAATTTGGCAACTCACAGGTGGTAAAAAACACGCTACCGATGCCACCAATGCAGCACGTACTTTATTATTTAATATTCATACCCAAGAATGGGATGAAGAGTTATTAAAATTATTTAATATTCCCATCAGTTTATTACCTGTTGTCCAAGATTCTGCCAGTGATTTTGGTTTAACGGAAACACGTTTATTTGGCGCGCCTATGCAAATTGGTGGTGTGGCAGGCGATCAACAAGCGGCTTTAGTGGGGCAAGCGTGTTTTAACTCTGGCATGGTCAAAAGTACCTACGGCACGGGCTGTTTTATGGTGATGAATACAGGTGATGAAGCGATTAACTCGACTCATCGTTTGTTAACCACCGTAGCTTATCGTTTAAATGGTAAAGTGACTTATGCTTTAGAAGGTAGTATTTTTGTCGCTGGCGCAGCCGTACAATGGTTGCGTGATGGTATTCAACTGATTAAACAAGCTGGCGATACCGAAGCCATTGCCGAAGAAACGATGGATAGCCGAGGCGTGTATTTAGTGCCTGCTTTTACAGGTTTAGGCGCGCCATATTGGGACCCTCATGCACGAGGCGCAATTTTTGGTTTAACACGTGATACAGGCATTGGCGAAATTGTTATTGCTGGCTTAGAGGCTGTTTGTTTTCAAACGCGCGACTTGATGGAAGCGATGAAAAAAGATGGGGCAACCAAATTAAAAACTTTGCGTGTAGATGGTGGCATGGCAGTTAATAATTGGCTGATGCAAGCCTTAGCCGATATTGTTGGGGTGGCGGTGGATCGTCCAACGGTCACTGAAACAACGGCTTTGGGTGTGGCATGGTTAGCAGGCTTACAGGTTGGTAAATTTGCATCTTTGGATGCCATTGCTGAGTTGTGGCATTGCCAACGTGAATTTACCCCTAAAATGGATATTGATAAACGCGAAACCATGTATGCAGGTTGGTTAGATGCTGTGCAAAGAGTCACCTTAAAAACCGTGTAATTCTTAAAAAAAGAGGCTATCATATTAATAGGACTTACACATTGCAGTGCAATTAGCGCGTTTTGTGAGCATAAAGGCATTGATAAATGCCTGAAATGTAAACAAATACGCGATAACCGTGTAAGTCGAAAAGGGTTTCTTTTTTATTATGTTTTTATACACTCCCTATTAGGTGAAAAATGATTTTACTTACAGGTGGGGCAGGTTATATAGGTTCTCACACCGCGTTAGAACTACTTGCCGCAGGATTTGACATTTTAGTTTTGGATAATTTAAGTAATAGCAAATTAGAGGCTATTTATAGAACTCGTCAATTGGCCAATAAAAATTTTGAATTTATTGAAGGGGATATTCGAGATCGTCAATTGTTAGATAAAATCTTTAAGAGTTATTCAATTACAGCCGTTGTGCATTTTGCAGGCTTAAAAGCGGTTGGTGAATCTGTGCAAAAACCGCTTTATTATTATGATAATAATGTCAGTGGTTCGGTTGTGTTATTTGAAACGATGACAGCCGCTAATATCAAAACCATCGTATTTAGTTCGTCTGCAACCGTGTATGGTGATCCTCATACTGTACCTATTAAAGAAGATTTTCCGTTATCAACGACTAATCCTTATGGAGCGAGTAAGTTGATGATTGAAAATATTTTACGCGATGTCAAAGTCGCTGATAACAGTTGGCGAATTGCGTTATTGCGTTATTTTAATCCAACTGGCGCACATAAAAGCGGTTTAATTGGTGAAGACCCTAATGGTATTCCTAATAATTTGATGCCATATATTGCTCAAGTTGCGGTGGGTAAACGTAGTCATTTACAAGTGTTTGGTGGTGATTATCCAACGCATGACGGTACTGGCGTGCGAGATTATATTCATGTTGTTGATTTAGCTAAGGGACATGTTAAAGCTTTACAATATCTTGAACAAAATCAAGAATTAGTCACCGTTAATTTAGGAACAGGTAAAGGTTACTCGGTATTAGATATGCTTAAAGCAATGGAAAAAGCAGCAGGAAAAACCATCGCTTATCAAATTGTAGAACGTAGAGCAGGGGACATTGCCAGTTGTTATGCCGATCCACAGTACGCATTTAATAAAATTGGCTGGCAAGCTGAATTTGACCAAGAGCGGATGTGTAGCGATATGTGGCGTTGGCAGTCACAAAACCCAAATGGCTATAATTAATTTGCAAAAGTCTCCCCCTGATAAGGGGGAGATTTAGAGGGGGTTTAAGCGTTAATGTTAGTTAACAAAAACTCCATTAATGCTTTTTGAGCATGTAAACGATTTTCAGCCTCATCCCACACTACAGAACGTGGGTCATCCAACATATCTTCAGAAATTTCTTCACCACGATGTGCAGGCAAACAGTGCATAAACAAAGCATCTGAGGCAGCCAAATCCATTAAACGAGGGTTTACTTGATAAGTCGAAAAACGGCGTTTGCGAATACTTTGTTCGGCTTCTTGCCCCATACTTGTCCAAACATCAGTAGCAATAGAGTGTGCGCCTGTTGCGGCTTCTTCTGCGGTTTTTACTAAGGTGGCACAATGCTTGTATTGCTCTAATAATGCGGGGTCTGGTTCAAAACCATAAGGGCAGGCAATACGTAAATGAAAACCTAATTGATGTGCTGCATGGATATAAGAGTTACACATATTATTGCCATCACCAATCCACGCAAAAGTTTTGCCTGTTAAACTGCCTCGATGCTCAATAAACGTTTGTAAATCGGCTAAAATTTGACAAGGGTGATGGTCGTCAGTCAAACCATTAATCACAGGCACTTTGGAATTAGCCGAAAATCTTTCAATAATGTCATGGGCAAATGTGCGGATCATGACAATATCGGTCATACGCGAAATGACTTTGGCAGAGTCCTCTACAGGCTCACCGCGACCAAGCTGTGTGTCTCTTGGCGATAAGAAAATCGCTGAACCGCCAAATTGTGCCATGCCAGCTTCAAAAGATACACGTGTCCGTGTTGATGACTTTTCAAAAATCATCGCTAAAACTTTACCTTTAAATGGCTCATAAACAATACCATCGTTACGCATTTTTTTTAATTCTATGGCGCGATGTAAAACAGTCATTAATTCTTTAGGCGATAAATCTAATAATGTTAAAAAATGGCGGACTGCCATTGTCACTTCCTCGATCATACAGGTTTAAATAGATGGAATATAAATAAGTTTAACGAACTATATAAAACCTTAAAAATAGAAAACCGCCACCAAGATAAAAGGCGGATAAGAGTTAAAGTTAAATGAAAAAATGTATTTAGGCAATCAAAAATCGGCTAAATAGCTATAATACTTAGGTATTTTGTCAATATAAATGCGAATTTTTGCCAAAATACCCAAGTTATTTAACGATTATTGAGTTAAAAACTCGCGTACTAATCTCACTACACGTTGCACAATGTCATCGGCTTCTTCAGCAGTAATAATTAATGCAGGTAATAAACGCACCACACAATCTGCAGTCACATTAAGTAAGAGTTTTTCTTTATCACGAGCAATACCCACTAATTCGGCACAGGGCTTGGGTAAATGTAAACCTATCATTAAGCCATGGCCTGTGACCTCTACATTTAAATCACTTAAAGCTTCTTTAAATGCTGTAATCATGCGATTGCCCATCACGGCGGCATTGTCACTTGCACCTTGTTGAATTAGCTGAACAACCGTTAAAGCAGCTCGACAGCCCAATGGTGTTCCACCATAAGTTGAACCATGATTACCCGCTTTAAATAAATGGCTCGCTTTGCCTTGAACTAAACAAGCACCAATTGGAAAGCCATTTCCTAAACCTTTTGCTGTTGTGACAACATCCGGTTTAATGGAAGTGTGTTGATAAGCAAAATATTTGCCTGTACGGCCATTACCTGTTTGAATTTCATCAAGCATCATTAATAAATCGTGCTTATCACAAACTGCCCGTAATTGTTCTAAATAGGTAAAGCCATTAGGTGCAGTACGAATACCGCCTTCACCTTGAATAGGTTCTACTAAAATTGCAACAATGTTTGGATTTTCAGCAAGTTTTTGTTCAATGGCTGTAATGTCACCAAAAGGAACACGAATAAAACCTTGTACTAAAGGCTCAAAACCTACTTGAACTTTCTTATTACCTGTTGCTGACAATGTAGCTAAAGTACGACCATGGAAAGAATTTTCCATGACTAAAATTTCTGGTAAAGCCACATTTTTTTGATGACCAAATAAGCGAGCTAATTTAATAGCGGCTTCGTTGGCTTCTGCACCTGAGTTACTAAAAAAGCATAACTCCATACCTGAAATATCACGTAAAGCTTGGCCTAAAGCTTCTTGTAATGGCACTTGATATAAATTAGACGTATGAACTAATGTTGCTGCTTGATCTGCAATGGCTTGAGCAACGACAGGGTGAGCATGGCCAAGGCCACAAACGGCAATACCAGTTAAAGCGTCTAAATAAGCGTTTCCATCAGAATCATACAACCAAACACCGCTACCTTTTTCAAAGGCAAGAGGTTGCCGAGCGTAAGTTGGCATTAATGCACTAGTGGTCATGATAAATCAAAATCCCGTCATAAAATTAAGTCACTAAAGCGATACGATACAATATTTTGATGAAAAATACATGGCAGAATAAAAATTACCGCGACAAAATTTAGTTTTACACTGACGATTTGTTGTTAAAAGCGTTACAATATCCGAGTCTAAAACTAGGTTATCGTAGGTGTATGATGGATATTGAATCCTTAATCAAAAAGCAAATTGCCGAAAATGCGGTTATTTTATATATGAAAGGCACGCCACAATTTCCGCAATGTGGTTTTTCTGCACGCACTGTAGAAGCATTAATGCAAATTGGTGAACCATTTGCGTATGTCAATATCTTAGAAAATCCTGATATTCGTGCGACTTTACCTAAAATTGCCAACTGGCCAACTTTTCCACAATTATGGATTAAAGGTGAGTTAATTGGTGGTTGTGATATCGTCTTAGAAATGACTCAAAAAGGCGAGTTAGCACCATTAGTGAAAGAAGCTGCACAAAAAGCAGAATAAACTAAAAAAGGCTTGTATTTACAAGCCTTTTTATTATGGGCGTTTAATAACGGTAATTTCAGGCTGTCCTAATTCAACACCAATGATAGAAATGTCATTGCCAATTGCATTAGTTTTTATACTATCTTTTAGAAGTTTACTCATTAGATCATTAGATTTTTGTTGCTCAACTGCACCATCATCGGTATTTTTTGTTGAAATTAGACGATTTAACTCTTCAACTTTCATGCTTAAAAAATCGGCTAAAGAAAAAAATGTGACACCAAAAATATCTTTAACAGCTGACAACTCCATTTCATCTCTAGTCATTATCGCCATTTTTGAAGACTGTTTAACTAATTGTATATTATCAATATTATAATCCTTATTTAAATTAGTTAAATCTTCTGCCCAATTAGTTACCTCATAACCATCATCAATTAATGAGTATTCTGGTAAGTTTTCACCAGATGGCAAGTTAGGAATAATAATTTTAGGTCGTTTTAATTCTTCTTCGGCTTTTTTGAATAAATACATAGCTTGAATAAAATCTTTATAGTTAGAGTAATTTTCTAAACGTGGTCGACCCTCTTTAGCTGAAATATTGTTGGGAGATATATTAGTCTTTTTTTCTAATCTATCTAATGAGGGTATTTGAGGAATAATTATTGATGATAGGAGTGGTATATTATCTTCTTTAACTTCAAAAGTTTGACCTTGAGTAATCGTAGTCGCTAAGTTTTTGGTTAATAATCTGGCAGAACCTTGATTAATAGTGATTATCGACATATTTGGAGGAGTAAATTGTAATAAATAATCTGCTAAAGTAGATTCAATATTTAAATAAGGTGTTTGAATCAAGTTTGTATTTTTTATAGATGCTGCTGAATTATTTACTTTGATTGTGCCTGAAATTAAATCAAAATTAAGCGTATTTAATTCTGGAGAATTTTTATTATAGTTATAGTCGCTTAAAATAAGAGTAGTATTTTGAAATAGGGTAAAGGAATGAGCATTATTAGTTTCTAATGAAACAAGGCTATTAGTTTCCGTTTGAATCTTATCTTGAGTATATAAGAAATCACCTTTAAATAAGTTACGTTTGCTATTATTAGCATCAATAACAAAAACATCACCTTTAATATTGCTTACTTTACCAATTTGTTCTGCTGCATAGGCATGACAAGTTAATATGCATAATAAAAAGAATATTCGAGACATATTATTTGAGATTTTGTTGCTCAGGAACAACATCGGGGATAGTTTCTCCTTTACCAGTAACATCAGCATTTTTTTCTAAAAATGTATATTCTGGTTCGTGGTCTGGTTTTGTAGGTAGGTCAATGATAATGCGAGGTTTTATATTATCTTCTTGAGTCTTATTATATACATACATCGCATTGAGAAAGTCGTTATAACTAGCATAATTTTCTAAACGCGGTTTGTTTTCATCAATATCTTTTTTAACTGCATCAGTTTTGGCGGATGATGCCATATTAAAAACACTGCTAGGTACAATACTATTTGCATCCTCAGCATTAGCGACAAAAGATACAGACCAAATAGATAATAAAAAATATAATTTTGTGCTATACATTAATAAAGCTCGCATTAGATTAACTCTTAGTGGCCACGTAAAATAACTTTTGTACCGTTGATATTTAGGCCTTTAATCTGTACATCACTTATATTTTTCTGAGTTTGAGTACCAACTCGAAAATTTGAAATATTTAGATCAATACCATTGTTTGCTGTACCAAGCTGGTCTAAAACAATCACTAAACCATCGACATTACCACCAAATAATTTGAGCTTATTATTGTCTTTTAAGTCAGTTTCTATGTATACAGCTAATTTAGCTGTTAAATTTTGACTTGAATAATCAGAAATGCTCATTTTACTAAAGCCTATACCGCCACCGCGAATTGATCCGCCATTATCAATCAAATCAAAATTATAGATACTCACACCAGATTTAATAAAAGCATCTGCAAAGATGGAAATATTAGGATTGACATTAATATCATCTACACGATTAGTTTTGCGAAGTGGAGTGTGCTCTAATCTAGCACTAATAGTTGCTTCACC
>NZ_CALETI010000172.1 GCF_937920075.1 uncultured Agitococcus sp. | reverse complement strand
ATCAAGCCTCAGCTTTTTTAGGCAATACTTTGCTGACGCCTGTCATAACCATCACTGCGGCTAAACCTGCGACAATACCGACTAACATTTCAGCCAACATACCAACAACAAACTTTAATAAGCCACCAACCACAGCAATATGTGAAGCAGCTTCTGCACTGTGTTCAATCGCATGATGCACAACAGGCAAACCATGAACTAAGATGCTACCCCCAACCATAAACATCGCTGCTGTCCCTGCAATCGATAAAAACTTCATTAACTTAGGTGCTAATGCCAATAAAAAGCGGCCTAATTGTTGTTTGGCCGCATTGGCTTGTTGAGTCAGATGTAAACCCATATCATCTAAGCGGACAATGCCTGCCACCAAACCATAAACTCCCACCGTCATTAAAACTGCAATACCAACTAACACTAATACTTGATTAATAAAGGTTGTTTGTGCCACTGTGCCTAAGGTAATAACAATAATTTCTGCTGATAAAATAAAATCGGTACGAATTGCACCTGTCACTTTTTCTTTTTCAAACGCCAAAATATCCACTTCGGGATTCGTCACGGCTTGCACTAATTCTTGGTGATGTTGTTCATCTTCATCATGACTATGCAATAAGGGATGAATCAGTTTCTCCACCCCTTCAAAACACAAAAACAAGCCACCCAACATTAATAACGGCATAATCGCCCAATTAGCAAAGGCACTAATTAATAATGCGGCTGGCACTAAAATCGCTTTATTTTTTAACGATCCCTTAGCGACTGCCCAAACGACGGGTAATTCTCGATCGGCTTTTACCCCTGCCACTTGTTGGGCATTTAAGGCCAAATCATCTCCCAAGACGCCTGATGTTTTTTTGGCTGCGATTTTGGTCATTGCTGCCACATCGTCTAATAAGGTGGCAATATCATCAATTAATGCTAATAGGCTACTACCTGCCATATTTTATGCTCTCTTAAACCATTGTTTTCCACGCATGGGCATGACAATCGGCTCTACCCCTGCATCCTTAATTTCCTGTACAAAACCTGCCAAATCGACACTCGGAATATAATCTGGCTCTTGTTCAAACGGGGTAAACATCGTATCCCAATGACAAGGCACAATCCACTTAGGCTTTAACAATTCAACCACTTCTTTGACATAATTAGGCCGATATTTTCGACCAATCGCACACAAACAGACAACATCTGCTTGCACACCTTTTAATTCTTCGGCAATAAAATCAGCCGAATCAATATGAACAATTTTTAATTTGCCTGTATCTACTAACCAATTTAAAACCAAACCATGTTTTAAATCGAGCATTTTGGGCGGCCAAACAGGCGGTGACAAAATATCACCAGGGATAGGAATACGCCCCATAATCGCTTTGCCGTGAATCGAAGGTAAACCACGCACTGTCCATGCGCCACAGGCAATATCTTCACGGCCTTGAGTTTCAACCAACTGCGACTCAGGTAAACCTGCTGCTCGGCCAACCATACATGTTGCCCGCGAACCAATTAACCGTGCGCCTGTTTGCTTACATAAATCTGGTGCATCTAAAATATGGTCATAATGGGCATGACCAATTAATACTTCATCGGCTTTGGGAATATATTTTTTTAATAATGCTGTATTAGTATGTAATGGCCGTAAGAGTTCGGTTACACCAATTCGGCTTAAATAAGGGTCTAAAACAACAGTACGTTGTTTGTTTTTAATAATAAATCCTGCTGTGCCTAAATAGGTTAATTCGATGGCTTGTTCATCTTGAGCTAAAGGCGGACTATAAATATGTGCTTGCGGTGTTAATTTAAAGATTTTGCGTAAGCCTTGAGCGAGTAACTTTTTTAGCATAGCACCTTTATCCATGATGATTATCAAATTAAGTTTAATGCTTTATGATGATTGTTTGCACCTTAGACGATTAACGTAACAAAGACAAGTGAGTAAATGATGACAAAGATCGGTTTTATTGGCATGGGGTTAATGGGAAGTCGAATGACTTCTCGTTTGTTACAAGCGGGGTTTGACGTTTGGGTGTGGAATCGTTCGGTAGATAAATGCCAAGCCTTAGTGGAACAAGGCGCAAAACTTGCGGCAAACCTAGCAGATATTGGCCGCGAATGTGACATTATTTTATTATGTTTAGCGGATACCGATGCTGTTGAGTCTGTTGTTTTTGGTGAAAATGGCCTCGCTAATTATTTAAGCAGCCAACAGTTAATTGTTGATTTTAGTAGTATTACACCTGATGCCACACGCCTATTTGCTCAACGCTTACGCGCACAAGATATTTATTGGCTTGATTGTCCAGTGTCGGGTGGAGTGATGGGCGCAGAAAAAGGCACTCTCATTTTAATGGCTGGTGGTGAAGGCCAACAAATAGAACGATTTAAGCCTATTGCCCAACATTTAGGACAAAAATTAACCCATATGGGCGATGTTGGCACAGGGCAAATTACCAAAATTTGCAATCAAATGATTGTCGCCAGTAATGCTGTTTTAATTGCTGAAACGGTGGCTTTAGCCGCCAAAGCAGGTGTTGATGCTCGTCAACTCGCCCCTGCCCTTGCAGGTGGTTTTGCCGATTCATTACCCTTACAAATTTTAGCACCACGCATGGCAACAGATAGCTTTGAACCTGTGCAATGGAAAGTACAAACCCTATTAAAAGATTTGGATAATGCGGTGGCTTTAGCCAAAGAAAATACCAGTAGCACCCCGATTTCAGCGTTGGCCTCACAACTGTTAAGACTTCATGCCGCAACAGGTGCAAGTTTGGAAGATTTAAGTTCGGTGGTGAGATTGTTTAAAAAAACTGATCTTTAAATAAAATTGATCCTATATCTTTGCTACACTATAATAGCTAATATAATTTATAAGAGGTTTTTATGTCTCAAATTACTTTATATTTGGATGACGAAGCTGAACAATTATTACGCCAATCAGCACAAGCAGCAGGCTTATCTAATAGCAAATGGATAGCCGAATTAATTAAAAAACACGCTCGTCAAGAATGGCCAAAAGAACTTAAAAACCTAGCAGGGTCTTTTGCAGATTTTCCTTTACGAGAAAATAAGTTACAACACGCAGAAGATACACCCAGAGTAGGCTTTTAATGTTAGTTTTAGATACCAATACCATTAGCTATTATTTTAGAAATGAGCCTTGTGTAGTGCAACAATTACAGGCAACACCTTTGCAACAAATTGCTGTCCCCGCTATTGTTGTTTATGAACTCAAATATGGGATTTTGCGTTTACCACATGAGGCCGCCTTGCCACGACTCAAAGCCTTAAGCAAGTTTTTGCAATTTTTATCTATTATTGATGTGAATGAAAAAGTCGCTGAATTAGCCGCTCAGATTCGTGTCGATTTAGAAAAAACAGGTTTACCAATAGGCGCACATGATGTATTAATTGCCGCCTCTGCTTTATCGGTAAATGGCCAATTAGTGACACGTAATGTACGTGAGTTTGAAAGAGTGCAAGGTTTGCAAGTTGTAAATTGGTTTGAATAAAAAAGGCTTGTTTACCCAAGCCTTTTTTAGTTAGCGTAAATTACTCTAAAAAGTCCACATTCAACAGCGTTTTACCGCGTGGTTGATTGACCAACATCGACTGACCATTAATATCGGCTCTGATTTCTGGGCTATAGGCCAAAGATACTTCACCTACTTGTCCTGCGCTTTCGCCACCATCCGAGACATCTTCAAAGGCAACTGCTAACACATTGGCTGTACCTGCTGGGTTTAAGCCTGTCGTGCTAATGGGGAAATAATCAGGGTTAGTATTCATCCACATATCACGAATCGCACGCCCCCAAAAGCCATTATCAATCCAACCATCACCACTTAACCAACGACCAATTAACTGACCATTTAACCAAACTGTTGCTTTAACACGTTGACCCGCAAAACGTAAGGATAAAGGCGCGTGTAAATTGCTGGTATTGGGTAATTGGCTAGCATCAAACTTGGCACGATACCAACGCACCTCGCCTTTGGCTAAATTCATTGGTAAGCTTGCAGCTTGCCATGCACTATCACTATAACTGTTACTCATTAAACCCGTACGTTCACCATTTAAATCAGCACGTAACGACCAATTCGTTAAATTAGTACCGCCTAAACGTGCTGTTCCCCACAAGCCTTTGACACTGTCAAAACCCAAACTTGGAATTTTCATGTTGGTTGCAGCTAATGTGCCACGTGGGAACATAAAGCTACCGTGTCCCCATGATTCAACAC
The DNA here is from genome assembly GCF_937920075.1 of uncultured Agitococcus sp. Classification (GTDB taxonomy): domain Bacteria; phylum Pseudomonadota; class Gammaproteobacteria; order Pseudomonadales; family Moraxellaceae; genus Agitococcus. The sequence continues at coordinate 56,243 of NZ_CALETI010000172.1, read as the reverse complement.
GGAAAGCCACCACATTTTTACCTTGTTTTAAGTAAGGACGTAATGACGGAAACTGATATTTAGCATTCCAAGAGTCAGAATCTAACTCCGTACCTACTGGTAACTTGGTGCTTAAATACGTGCCGTTGACATAAATCCCAACAATATCACTGGCATGTTCAATATATAAGGAACAGTCTTCCCACCAATATGGCGCATGGTCAAAATCTAACTCGGTACGATACCAAGCATGACCTGTATAAATGCCTTTACTTTCTAAGGGTTGTGGCTGACCTGTCCACTTCATCCATGTACTGTCATCATAATCCAATTTTGCTTCGCCCATATCGCTGGCTACTTTACCTGCCATTAAACTCGGTAATGGTGCTAAGTTAGGAATACTTTGTGGCTTGGTAAACGTTGCACTTTGAGTTTGACTATTCCACGCACTATTCACCACTAAATTGCGTAACTGCATCCGACGTGGTGACATAACAAACAGGGGGCGATTTTTAACGTCATATTCCGCTGCCAACTGTAAGTTGTACACTGAGGATACACCAGTTTCTTTTAACAGTTCTAAACCTGCCACCACATAATCTTGATTATTAATGCGTGGAAACCAAAAACGGCCTGCTTCTTCGGTAGTTGTCACTAACACACGCACCGTTTTACCCGCTTCACTACGCACCACTAATTCTAAATGTGGATAGTGGCTATAGGTTAAGGCTAAACGATTAGCATTTTGTTCGGCAATGTTAATTCCATTATCACGGGTGATAACGGTAGCATTGCCCAAACCTTCTAACACCAATTCACCTTGATTATTGGCCACACCATGCACAATCACTAAAGCATCACCGTTATAACTGCGTGACGTTAATAACTCACTGCTTGTCCATGCAACTTTGCCTGCACCATTGCTTAACGGTAAATCTTTGACCAAAATCATCGCATAGTCTTTAGAAGCGACACCTGCTTCTGGATTGGTTGGTACAGTCATTGGCACATACTTAGGTAAAGTTTGGCCGTTTAAGCTAATGCCATTGACAGGAATATTTTGCGCAAAACCTGATTGATTTACCAAACCAACAAATTGCACACCTTGAGTGCCTTGTAGCCAATAATTGACCTTAACATTGTTGGGTTCACGCGCACCCAACTCCGTATTACTCATACTTAAACCTGTTTTTTGTGCTGTACCTGCACTGGCAAAATACGGCTCTACTGCATCAAAAAATAAGTTATCACGGCGGAAAGCATGGAATGATGGACGCAATAAACCAGACGGCGACACAGGCCCATAATAATCAACAACCCCATGAAAATAGCCCACTTGTGGCGAGACAAAACCATTCATGATGTTGTTAATCGAACTAAAATCAAAGGCGTTATCAACACTGCGAGTATTTAACACAATAGCATTACGATAACCAGGGGTCATCATACCCACCGCATTAAAGGCCAATGTGCCATCTAAACCGCCTAATAATAAGCGTTTGATTTTGACTGGGTCACGGTCGGTTTCGGTAGTACCACTGGGCATATTGGCATACACACCACCATGATTACTGCTGTGCATATCGGTTAACAGGTCAACAGCCGTTTTTTCGGGATAATCACCGCCTAAACCATTATAAATATTGGGCATAGGCACAACACCAGACACATCGCCTGTCGCTGAAGCTTTGCCATCACCAGGGCAAGTGGTAATGGGAATAGTAATGCCATCGTTACGGACAATGTCACGCAAGGCGGTAAAATAAGCATTGGGATTAAAGCTTTGCCACAAACCACGTTCTGGCCCACCTTCATAACCAAATAATTTGTCAGCCTCGTGAAAAGGTTGAAACCAGTTATATTCATTTTCTACCGAATATAAAATAATTGGCCCGCCACGATCGGCAAACAAATCACGCACTTCGGCATTCACACGGCGTAAATATTTACCCACATAGTTTAAATAATCAGGGTCATGGGTACGTAAATTAGGTTTGCCATCCGCCGCAATGTCTTTTTTGGTGGACTTAGCCATTAACCATGCAGGCACACCGCCACCATCCATTTCATTGGTAATATAAGGGCCTGGTCGTAAATAAACATACAAACCTAACTCTTTACACAACAAAATAAATTGACGCAAATTAGGGCTACTAAAATTAAATTGCCCTTCACGTGGCTCTACACTGTTCCACGCCACATATAAATCTACCGTGTTAAAACCTGCGGCCTTAAAACGCTCTAAACGGTCACGCCATTCACTGCTTGGAATCCGAAACCATTGCACCGTGCCGCCACGCAACAAACGATACTGACCATCAATCATAAAACCATTGGCATCCATACTGACATCATAAGGCAATCCATTGGCCAAATTGGCATAAGCCCCACTCGCACTGAGCATGGTAATCGCAATCGCTGCGCTTAAGTAAGTTTTTTTCATCATTTTGCCCTTAAACATCAACACGGTTAAATTGTAGGACAATCTTACGTTTCAACATAAGGCATTGATTGATAATTTCTGACAATGATTAGTGAAAATGCGTCGAAAGTTAAAAAACTGGCGCAAAAAGTTAAGACTTTAAAAACATACACTTGTATATAAATTTGTATATTTATTATTCCGTGTTAATTCGCACTTTTGGGCAACACCCTGTTATCTGTTTTATGGCTACTCTATAGATAATTAACTCATTACACTGGATTTATTTATATGGAGTAATCAATATGACTCTTAGCCCTGCTTTATTTTTGGGACATGGTTCGCCAGAAAATGTCGTGCTTGATAATCGTTTTACCCAACATCTAAAACATTGTGGTCAACAACTTGCTAAACCAAGAGCCATTTTGATGATTTCGGCACATTGGCTGACACAAGGTGTACGCATCACCAGTGCTATTCAACCTAAGCAGATATTTGATTTTTATGGTTTTCCCCAAGCATTGTATGAGGTGCAATATGCTGCTAAAACCGATCAAAGTTTGGTTCAACAGTTATTAGCGATGAATATTGGTATTGTTGCTGACTCACAAGCAGGTCTTGACCACGGCACATGGACAGTACTAAAACATCTTTTTCCACAAGCGGATGTACCTGTGGTGCAATTGAGTTTGAATACCCAATTTACTCGTCAACAACACCTTGAATTTGCTAAAAAACTACAAGACTTACGTCATCAAGGGGTAATGATTATTGGAAGTGGCAACGTGGTACATAATTTAGGGCTTTTAGACTGGCAGCAACGGGAACAAGGTGCTGATTGGGCGATTAGTTTTGATATGCAAATAAAAGCGGCTATTGAACAACACGATTTGGCTTTTTTAACACAAACACGGCAACAGATGAGCCAAATTGCCCGTTTGGCTATTCCCAGTGAAGACCATTATTGGCCGTTATTGTATGTTGCAGGGGTTAGCCAAGATAATGATGTTTTATCTTGGCTAGATGAGGGTTATGAATATGGCAGCATTGCATTACGCAGTTTTATCTACGCCAATATTTTTTAATAAACAAGCCTTTAATGTTTGAGCGGTTAGAGGCTTACTTAAAAAATCGTTCATGCCTACCTCTAAACAATGCTTATACTGCTCAGCTTTAACATAAGCGGTTAATGCCACAATAGGAATTGCTTTTAGTTGCTGCTGCTGCTCAAATTGTCGAATCAATTGTGTGGTGACATAACCATCTTGTTCAGGCATTTCGCAATCCATCAAAATCAAGGCATAGGCCTGTGGCTGTTGGCGATAAGCGGTTAAAGCCTCTTTACCATTACTCACCACATCAACTGTGATGTGCATTTTTTGCAACATGGCGACAATCACCATCTGATTGACCATGTAATCTTCTGCTAACAAAATATGCTTTTTAGCTAAAATTGACGATTGTGTTGGACTTAATGCGCCATAACGCTGATCTATTTGCTCGACAGGAATAACACTTAAAATAGCATCACGCATTGGCATAAAGGAGTGTGGTTTTTGCATCACTGCATCTATTGCCAAATCTGCTAGTTGTTGTGCCGTAGGTTGTGTTGCCACACGAGATACCAAAATACGCTTTAACGATTGCAGTTCTGGACTTTGTTTGATTTGCTCGGCTAAAGTTTCAATGCTAATGGTACTTTGTTGGACATTAAAAATAACCACATGATATGGCCTTTGCCCTTGCACCGCTCGTTTTAACAATAACAAGGCATATTCACCATCGTGAATAATATCAATGTGTATGCCCCATAATTCTGCTTGCTGAACAATGTGACGGCCAAAGTCATTATTATCATCCACCAATAAGACTCTTAAACCTTTTAATAATGATGAAGCTTGACGATGCTGCTCTTTAAATTGCTCTGTTGCCATCACATAAGGCAATGCCACAATAAAACGAGAACCTTTGGCTAACTCACTTTCGACAACAATTTGACCATGTAATAACTCTGCTAATTGTTTGCTAATACTCAAGCCTAGTCCTGTCCCACCAAACTGCCTCGTGGTGCTTAAATTGGCTTGTTGAAAGGCATCAAATAAGCTGTGCTTTTGCTCAGCAGAAATACCAATGCCCGTATCGGCTACCTCAATGTATAACCACGAATCTTGACTATGTCGCTGATAAATACGCAAGGACACTTGACCATTGGTGGTAAATTTAAAAGCATTGCTTAACAAATTTAACAAAATTTGTTTTAAACGAGTGGGATCGGTTTGTACTAAGGTAGGTGTATTGGCTTCGACACTCACAATAAAATCAATGCCTTTTTGTTCGGCAACTAAATAAAAAATAGAAGAACACTCTAGTAATACTTCACCAAGATCAACATCTATTTGCTCAACCTCCATTTTGCCTGCTTCAATTTTAGAATAATCCAAAATATCATTAATAATACTGAGCATGGCTTTGCCAGAGGCATAAATCACTTGCAAATATTGTTGTTGCTGCATATTTAAAGAGGTATCACGCAATAATTCGGTCATGCCCAACACACCACTCATTGGTGTTCTAATCTCGTGGCTCATATTGGCCAAAAACAGACTTTTAGCGGCATTGGCTTTATCTGCATCCTGACGTGCAAGTTCTAACTGTTGATTTTGTCTGACTAAGGTATCTGTTTGTCGTTTAACCGCTTTTTCTAAAGATTGACGATAGCCCGTGCTAATTAAAGTATAACTCACCGCTAAGCTAGTACTTAATAAACCAACAACTAATACTAACCATGTGACCCATGATTGATAGCTAGCCAATTTTTGACCCGAAGGCCAAATATCTACTATCCATAATCGTTGACCAAAAGAGACTCTACCTTGATAATACATTTGTAAGGAGCTGACTTTTTTTAATTCTGCCGCGCTCGGTTCAATGCCATAAATGCTTTGTTTGCTGTGCTGGTCTCTCACTAATAATAAAAAGGATTTGCCAATTAGCTCTTGATGTACTTTAGCCAAAACCATTTCATTTTTTAACACTAAAATTAAAACGCCTTTTAAGCTATTAATATTACGTGCAACATCTGGTTGAAAAATTGGCACATACAATAAAACACCTGATTCTTTAGTTGGACTTTGAATTAATTTTAGCGGTGACGATAACAACGGTAATTCAGTTGACATAATATGCTTGAGTAGGTCAGCGCTGCCTTCATTACTTTGAGTGTCATACCCCAACATTTGTTGATTTTTTTGCCAAGGCTCAATATACAAAATAGGGAAATACAATTCACGCTCACGAGCTGTCATTAACACAGCATCACGTTGTGTACCACCACGCTCGGTAATCAAGACAGCTTGCTTTAAGAGTTCTGACTGCTGTTTTTCCCATTGACTACGCTGTGATAATAATACTTTAGGAGCCCATTCAACCGCTTGTACCTCATTATGTTTTTGCAGCCATGATTTAGAAAAACGATAAAACTCCTCTTGAGAGACAAATTCACTCCCTGCAAAAAAACCTTGCGCAAATAGAGCAAAACTTTCATATTCTTGTAGGCGTTGTTGTAATTGCTGCATCAATTGTTGAGTATGTGCCTTAAACTCTGCTAATCGATCTTTATGTTCTAACTGTACAGCTAATAAAAAAATTAATGCAGCTAATGCAAAGGTGGTTACCGAAACAAAAGCTACTAACACTGCCCTTGTTTTGTTAAAAAAAGGACTGTCTGAACCTAAGGCCAATAACATGGGGGCAAATACCAATACACCAATACTGTCACCAACCCACCATACAAACCAACTTTGTAAAACAAAATCTTGGCTAATTGCTTTACTAAAATATAAGACTGATACACTCCATGTTGCATTCAATAAAGTAGCAATCACTCCACCCAACAGTAATAACTTAAAAACATTGAGTGGCGTATCCAAAGGATTAGGATAATTTGCATAACGTTTAATTAACCATGCGCCTAACACCGCTTGTGCGGCTGCACCACAAGCAATTGCAAGGGGAATCAAATGGTTAATTTCAAAGACGCTCAACTCTAAGGCTTTGGCAGTCTCTAAGCTAGATACCACAAAAGACCCCAATACAACACCAATCGCAAAACGCCAACCAAACATCAATACCCATGCTAAAGCAATGCCCGATGCAGGCCAAACAGCCGTTGCAAAATTAGGCGCAGCGGCTAACGCTAAACCAATATGCCCCGTTAAAAAATAAAGACAGGCTAAAAGTAAATTACCAAATAAGGGATGAGCGATAATAGTACGTAACAATGAGGTGGATGGTTTATCCATAAATTCCTATATCCCTAGAAAACAATTACCAATAGATTGAAATTTAATATAAATATATTATTAGCCGTAAATTGTCCGACTGTCAAAATAGAGTTTGTAGAACTTTTAAAACATGACATCAATATATAAAAACTATTAAATCAATAAAAACTAATAGTTTTACACAATCATATTTTCTCTCTAAGATGGAGTCTATGAAAGCATAACCTAGAGGATACGATCATGGCTCACATTAAACAATTTATTAGCACCAATCGTTATACCTTAAAAAAGACGTTTAGTTACTATGTGATGCACATTACTGTCGCTGCGGCAGTTGCTTTTATGGTAACAGGCAATATTTGGATGGCGTTAACCTTGAGTATGTTGGAGCCTAGTGTGCAAGCGGTGGCTTTTTTCTTTCATGAACGGGCATGGGCGCGTAAAGAGCAAACAACCATTGCCGTACCAACGGTTGTTCATGCTTAGCTTAGCATCTTAGTTATCATGTCGACTCCATGCAAAGCACGGAGTCGATGATTACTTTACTCCATGACTAATACCGCTTTACCTGTTACTTTACGCTGCATTAAGTCATTCAAGGCTTGAGCGGCTTGCGCCAAGGGATATTCTGCCGAAATATGCGGTTTTAATTGCCCCTGCATCAGCCATGCAAACAACTGCATCATATTGGCTTGATTATCTTGTTTTTGCCGAACCGCAAACTCTCCCCAAAACACACCAACAATTGCACAACCTTTGAGTAAAGCTAAATTTAGTGGCACTTTGGGAATATCGCCCGCAGCAAAGCCAACCACTAAATAACGACCACGCCATGCCATTGAACGCAAGGCGGGTTCGGCATAATCGCCACCCACCGCATCGTAAACCACATCCACTCCTTTACCGTCAGTTAAGGTTTTGATTTGTTCACGCCAGTTAGCTTCGGTGTAATTCACCACAGCATCTGCACCATATTGTTGGCAAACCGCTAATTTTTCAGCCGTTGAGGCGGCAGCAATCACTTTTGCCCCCATGACTTTGGCGAGTTGCACCGCAGCTAAACCCACTCCACCTGCTGCCCCCAAGACCAATACGGTTTCACCTGCTTGCAACTGAGCACGGTCTTTCAAAGCGTGATAGGACGTGCCAAAGACATAAGCAAAAGTTGCTGCTGTTTTGAAATCAAAGACGGGTGGCACAGGAAACACCCGTGAGCCATCAGTGACAACTTCTTCGGCAAAGCCACCCCAGCCGGTCATGGCAATGACGGTATCTCCGACTTTTAGGTGTTTAACACCTTCGCCAACTTCTTTAACCACACCCGCCACTTCACCACCTGGTGAAAAGGGCAATTCGGGTTTAAATTGGTATTTATTTTGAATAATTAAGGTATCAGGAAAATTAACACCACAGGCTTTGACGCTAATGACGACTTGTTTTGCACCTGCTTGTGGTGAAGGAATATCTTCTAAAACAAGTGTTTCGGGAAGGCCATGAGTTTTACAGAGGATTGCTTTCATTATGTTACCTTTATAAACTTTTCTAAGGCTGCATTGACTGCATCAGGTGTTTCAACGGTTGAGGTATGCCCTGCTTGTGGAATCACCACCAATTGACTGTGTTTAATTGCGGCGTGCATGCGTCGTGATTTGGCAGGAATGGTGGCAATATCTTCATCACCGACAACAATCAAAGTGGGTGTCGTAATTGAAGGTAAATATTGATAAACCCCTTGTCGACTAAACACACCATTAATGGCTTTGCCAATATTGATTCGGTCGTTTTGCAACAAACGCCGACGCATTTCGGCGCGTTGTTCAGCACGATGAGGGTCAGTTAAAAAGGTTTGACCAAACATGATGTGCATCGCTTGTGGCGCAACCACGGCCATCCCCAACCAACGGGCAATTTTGGGTAAGACTTTATATTTTAATAAATTTTGCTTAGGTTCTGGGTCGGCGGAAGTTTCGAGCAAACTTAAAGACAACAACCATTCCCGATGATGAATGGCCAAACGCATACCGACAAAACCGCCCATCGACAAACCAACAAAATGCACAGGTTTGCCAACCAATTGTTTAATCAAAGCCAAAGCATCAGCAGCAAGTGTGTCCATGTCATAACCACTGTCGGTCGCTTGGGAACGGCCTTGTGCTCTAAAATCAAAGGTAATACAACGATAATGCTGTTTAAAGAAGGCAACTTGTGCCTCATACATTTGACCACTCCACAACAAACCATGCGCAAAAACAATGGTTTGCGCACCTTGGCCATGCTCTTCGTAATAAATATTTGCACCATTTACCGTTAAATAAGGCATGTCACAAACTCACTAAAGTTGGATTACGCTCTTGTAAAATATCTTCCATGCGTAGTTGTATGGATGATTTAATTTTGGCATGGGTAAAGATATAAAAGCGTTCTTCTTGAATCGCCGTAAAGACATCATTAGCCACTTTTTCGACAGGAATACCTTTCGCCACTGCTTGTTGCACCATACCTGCGGTAAAACGATTAACTTGGTCGGCTTGACTAAAATCAATGCTTTGGCCAACAGTGCGATTACGCTCTGCTTCGGCAATGCCTGTTTTGACCCATGCAGGACACAATACCGAGACTTTTAACTTAGCTTGACGCAGTTGTAAATCAAAAAACAAACCCTCAGAAACCGTCACCACCGCATGTTTACTGGCATTATAAGCGGCAGTACATGGCAACGATAACATGCCTGCAACTGATGCTGTATTAACAATATGCCCTTCTTCATTGTTGGCTAACATTCGGGGAATAAAAGCTCTTAAACCATTGGTTACCCCATAAAAATTAACCCCCATCACCCACTGCCAATCTTCAGGCGTGGTTTCCCAAACAGGCCGAGAAATCGCCACCCCTGCATTATTGACTAACAGATGAACGTTACCAAAATGGGCAAATACCGCATTGGCAAAGGCATCAACCTGTTGATGATTAGCCACATCAAACGCTTGGCTAAATACCTCGACCCCTTGTGCAACAAACTCATCGACGGTTGTTTGTAATTTTTGGCTATTAATATCGGCTAAAGCGAGCTTCATGCCGTGTTGTGCCGCTTGTTGAGCAATGGCTTTGCCAATGCCTTCGGCTGCACCTGTAATCACTGCAACTTTGTTTTTTAGATTTTTCATTTTTAGCCCAACAAATATCCACCATCAACATTTAAACACACACCCGTTGTATAACTGGCCGCAGGTGATACTAAATACAATACCGCACCTGCCATTTCATTCGGCTGAGCAATACGATTCATCGGTACATGTTGTAACACTGACTTAACAATTTGCTCATTTTTCACCAAAGCTGAGGCAAATTTGGTATCGGTAAAACCCGGTAATAAAGCATTAACACGCACGCCCATGCCCGCACATTCTTTGGCAAAGGCTTGGGTCATCGACATCACAGCGGCTTTGGTAATCGAATAAATGCCCTGAAATAAACCCGGAATAACACCATTTACCGAAGCCACATTAACAATCGCGCCGCCACCGTTTTTCGCCATCAATTTTGCGCCATATGAGGACATAAAAAAGTAACCACGAATATTCACATCAACGGTTTTTTGAAAAGCATTAATATCGGTATCGACAATCGAACCAAAATGCGGATTGGTTGCAGCATTATTGACCAGAATATCTAAACGACCATGTTTAGCCTCAATTTGGGCAAAAATGGCTTCGATTTGTGCCATCTCACCAATATGACAAGCCATTGCTTCGGCTGAGCCACCTGCATTAATAATATTATCAACCACCATCTGACAACTTTCGGCTTTACGGCTCGAAATAATCACATGTGCGCCATGTTGGGCTAATAACTCAGCAATCGCTTGGCCAATGCCACGACTTGCGCCTGTCACTAGGGCTATTTTTCCAGATAAATCAAAGGTATTTGCTATTGTCATTTTTTATACTCGACTTTAACTCCCTCCCCTTTGGGAGAGGGTTGGGGTGAGGATTTAACGATAAGTTATCAATTCTGCTTGATGCTGTTGTTCTAAATGGCCATGACTATTGAGATAGCTAAGGCTAATTCGTTCGCCACTAAACAACAGCTTAGTCACACCCGTATTGACCAAATTCCAATTAATAGCAAAGGCTTGTTTAGGGTCTAAGGCCAATAACTGCTGCACAATCGCGGTAATTGTGCCGCCCGACGTAAACACCCAAATATGACGTGCATTCGCTGCTTCAGCACGCACTTGTGCTAAGGCTTGCCAAGTTGCCTGTTGAAATGCTGACCATGTTTGTTGGTAATCATGGTCATATTCGCCACTTAACCAACGGTCAACTGCCGCACTAAACAAGGCTTGAAAAGCTTTACGCGGCTGTGGACTGGCCGCTAAAAACTGTGCCATTGTGCTATGTTCGGCCAAATCAGGACGATAACGATTTAAAATCTCAACATGGTCAAACTCATTAAAACCCGTTAAGCTTTGCCAAGCATTTGCTGATAAATTATCAGTCATTGCCAAACAATGTTGTGCGGTTTGTAAATGCCGTTTTGCCTGCCCTAAATAGACTTTTTCAACAGGTAAATGACAATCTTTTAACCATTGACCAAGGAGCTGGGCTTGTTGCTCACCACGCGCCGATAATTGGTCGTAATCCGCCGCGCCAAAACTGGCTTGACCATGTCGCACCAAATAAATTGCCGCCATTTTTTACCTCAAAACTTATAATTTAGAGTTTACGATTAAACCTAAACAACGTTGCTCAAGATAATTGACCATTTGACCAAACATGGCAAATTGGGCATTTTTGCTTTGGCCATGATAAAAACGATAATAAATTTGTTGGGCAATCACCGCTAAACGGAACAAGCCATAAATACTATAAAAATCAAAATTATCGACTTTATAACCTGTTTTTTGGCCATAATAATCAATCACTTCTTGGCGCGTTAACATACCTGCCAAATGGGTGGGCTGACGACGCATCATTTGCATCACCCCATCATCATCCGCTTGCACCCAATAAGCCAACGTGTTACCTAAATCCATTAATGGGTCGCCCAGTGTTGCCATTTCCCAATCTAACACACCAATCACTTCTAAAGGATTATCAGGATTTAGCACGACATTATCAAAACGAAAATCATTATGAATCAAACAAGTAGCCACATCTTGACTGGGCATTTTGGCTTTTAACCATGCCATCACGTCCGCAAAACTCCCCACATCGGGCGTGCGTGCTTTTTCATAACGGTCTGTCCAACCATCAATTTGTCGTTTGACATAGCCCTCACCTTTCCCCAAATGACTTAAACCTGCTGCACGATAATCCACTTGATGCAATTCAATCATTTTATCAATGACATTAATGCACAACTGGCGAGTTTGCTCAGGGTTTAAATTGAGTGATTTGGGCAAGTTTTGCCGAGGAATAATGCCTTTAATCCGTTCCATGACATAAAAATCGACATCCATCACCTCATCTGCATGGCTACTCGCCAATACGCTTGGCACATAAGGATAGACAGGTTTTAGTGCAGTCATAATTTGTGCTTCACGCAACATATCATGTGCCGACTTAGCTTTATGGCCAAACGGTGGACGACGCAAGATCAAGTCACGATCGGCATACGCTAACAAATAGGTTAAATTTGACGCGCCACCTGCAAACTGTTCTAAACGTGGTTCACCTTGTAAAGACGGCAACTGACTTTTTAAAAATTGGTCAATACGGGTAATATCTAACTCTTCACCCTGACGCACCGAACCTGCTTTGTCTAAAAGATTGTCCATACTAGTTATGCTCCTGCCAATTTAGCGATTTGCTTTTTATATTCTAATTTGGCAATCAAGGCTCTATGTACTTCATCAGGCCCATCCGCTAAACGCAATACTCGTGCATAAGCATATAATGCCGCCAAGGGGAAATCATCGGACAAGCCTGCACCACCATGAATTTGAATTGCCGCGTCCGTTACTTGTTGGGCAACATTGGGCGCAACCACTTTAATTTGAGAAATTTCACTCATTGCCCCTTTTACACCCACGGTATCCATCATCCATGCTGCTTTTAACGTTAATAATCGTGCTTGCTCAATCGCCATGCGACAGTTAGCCACAATATCTGGATTTGCGCCTAATTTAGCGATAGGCTTACCAAAAGCCACCCGTGTTCCCGCACGTTGACACAACAATGTTAAAGCACGTTCAGACGCGCCAATCGCACGCATACAATGATGAATACGGCCTGGCCCTAAACGCCCTTGTGCAATTTCAAAACCACGTCCTGCCCCTGCAATAATGTTACTAATCGGCACACGCACATTAGTAAAGGACACCTCACCATGTCCTGACGGCTCATCAAAACTGGAAAAAACAGGCAACATTCTTTCTACTTTGACGCCTTGAGCATCAATCGGCACTAATACCATTGAATGTTGACGATGTTTTTCGGCTGTCGGGTCGGTTAAGCCCATAAAAATCAAAATTTTGCAGTTGGGATGACCAATACCTGTACTCCACCACTTGCGGCCATTAATCACCACTTCATCACCGTCAATAATCGCGGTAGCTTGCATATTGGTGGCATCACTTGAGGCAACATCAGGTTCAGTCATACAAAATGCCGAACGAATCTCACCGCGTAATAAGGGCAATAACCATTGTTGTTTTTGCTGTTCAGAACCATATTTAACCAAGACTTCCATATTGCCTGTATCGGGTGCATTACAGTTAAATACTTCGGATGCAATAAAAGACGTACCCATCATTTCGGCTAAAGGTGCATAATCACTATTACTTAAACCTGCGCCATACTCTTCATCAGGCAAAAACAAATTCCACAAGCCTGCGGCCTTCGCTTTGACTTTTAATTGCTCCATCACTTCAGGCTGCCGCCAATGTTGATGATTTGGGCTATGACTTAAACTTTGAAAATAGGCCGCTTCGGCAGGATAAACTTCGTCACGCATAAACTGTTGCAAACGTGCCAGATAATCTTGGGCTTTGGCAGAATAAGAAAAATCCATGATTTTGTTCTCTGTGCAATAAATTTGCATTGAGCTTAGACCGCGTTCTATCATCTAGCAAATGAATAGTTTGCATGGACAACTATCAATATGCTGCATATTAGTCGGGTGGATTTGAATTTATTTATCGTCTTAGATGCTATCTATCGTGAAGGCAATATTACCCGTGCCAGTCAAAAACTGCATTTAACTCAACCTGCGGTCAGTCATGCCTTGGCGCGTTTACGTGAACTCCTCAAAGACCCCTTATTTGTGCGGCAAGGCACACAGATGATTCCTACACCCTACACTCGCCAATTGATTGTACCCATTCAACAGGCTTTACAAAGCTTTGAGCAAAGCATTAACCAAGAACCCTTATTTGAACCATTACAGAGCGAACGACATTTTTATTTAGGCTTACGAGATGTGTTAGAAGCGTCGATTCTGCCGCCGTTATTACAACACCTACAACAGCACGCGCCGCATATTTGTTTATCGAGTGTGCGTTTAGACCGACAAGATTTAGAGAGTGAATTAACGGCAGGAAATATTGATTTTGCCTTAGAAATTCCTTATGCCGTCAGTGATAGCATTGAACATTTACCTGTGGTCAGTGACCAATTGGTTGTGGTTGCTCGTCAACAACACCCTGCATTAGCTTCAGGCTTAAATTTAGACAATTATTTAGCACAACGTCATATTATGGTATCAACACGACGTAAAGGTTGGGCATTAGAAGACGTAGAATTAAATAAAGCTGGCTATAAAAGAGACATTCGTTTACGTTGCCAACATTATTTTGCCGCGTGTCGCGTGGTAAGTGAAACCGATTTATTATTAACCATGCCCGAGCAATATGCCCGTTTAGCAAATGCACAATTTGGCAATCAACTGTTTGATTTTCCGCTCAAAAGTCCAATATTGGATATGCACTTATATTGGCATCGCAGTGCTAACAAAGACCCTGCCCATCGTTGGTTACGAGAAGTGTTAAAACAACTATTTCAACAATATACCAATTAGCATCAATTTAAACTTCTAATTTACGCCACAGAGATGCCATTGGGTCAAAACCATCATCTGTTTTATGAATAGGCTCAAATTCAAACTGGCTTAAACTTTGGGTAGATAGCACCAATTTTGTTAATTGAATATCCACCGTTTTGCCATATTGACTAACACGAACTATACTACCTACCGTTAAACCTGCATTAAGCGTCATTAACGTGGCTGGTTTCTCTACAGAAGGCATTTCAGGAATTAAAAAACCACGCATATAGTCGCTAGCAGGTTTATTATTTTTTAATAAACACACACCACAAGCATTAGGCTGTGCTGCTAACAACTCAATGCCAATCTCAATAGTTTTGTCAGATTTTTGTTGAATCCAGTGTAATACGCCAACGCCCCAACCCTTGTCTCGATCTTCACTAATCCCAATAACCTCTCCCACACGTAATGATGAAGGAGGCGGTTCCGTCCACACCAATTTTAATCCACCTGGTGAGCGATTCACTGCCTTAACTCGGTAAGGCATATAGGTCATGGTTGGTACTTTCGGTAATTCTTTTTCTTCTTCATCAATACCTGCTACCGAACCATAACAAATTTGCCACGCATCAATAGGTTCTTCTGGAACTTTGTCCTCTTCTAAACCAAATAAATGTTTTGGCTGCTCAATTTCTTGTATTTTTTCTTCACCTTGAGCCACAGTCTTAAACTGTACTTGGCCACTGACATAATAATGTGCAGCCGACATACCCACACTTAGCAAAATCGCTTTATTAATTGGACGACGAACAAACATACGATCTTTTGCAGAAGACCATGTTGCAAGTAAATGTCGTTGTAAATGAGGTGGCAATTTAATGGTTGTTTGACTCAAATCTTGACGCAAATAATCGGCAAAATTAGAGGCATGAATATACCAGCTATCATAAGCTGTTACTGCACGATGATGATATAACGGTGATTGATCATCTCTATTACACACCAACAAACTACCTGCTGTATTATTATCAATACGCAAATATTGTGACCAAAATAAACTGTATTGATAAACCAAGTCTAATTCATTAGCTCGTAATTTATTGACTTGACTTGATGCCAAAAGAATAGTGGCCAAATACGCTTGTCTAACTGTGTAATTAGATGTTTCATATGCGGTTTTTAACACTGTTTGATCTAATAAACCGTGCAATTCGGCTAAACGTGCCAAGTTATGAATATCATACCAAAGACTAACAGGGGCTAATTCATATTGACGATATTTGTCTAATAAAATACGTTGCGCTTGTAAAATATAATGTTGAATGGCTGTCGCGGCTAAACTTTGTCCTGCTTTACGTCCAAAATCTAAAAAGCCCATTTTGCCTTTAAGTTTTTCAGTGGTTTCAACCGCAATAATTTTGTAGTTTATGGCTAAGTTTTGACGTAAAGTTTGAGCTAAGGCTAAAGTGCGTTTTCCTTGAATGGCTAATAATAAAGGCTGCTGTAAATAAAACTTTTCTAATGCAGCAATCAGTGTATAAACAGGCATTTGTAAAACACTGAGCAACTCCAAACGTAATTCAGCTTCTATATTTAAGGTCGTTAGCTCCGTTAACACTTGATACAATTCTTTGCCACACTCTAAAGGATTAACAGGCAAACGCTGTACCCACAATTGCATTTGCTGCTTCGTGTGTCTTACTAACGTTAGATTCTGCCGATCACGTATAGGTAATTTGGCATCAAATTCATAGGTCATATTCATCACTGTAATATCTACAACACGGCCCTATATCGTTATAATTTTTGTGTGTTATATCACACTTTTTATAAGATAGTTTAAGCATTTCATCAAAACTCCTCAAAGTTTAACGACGAAATGCTCAAATTTAGCGATAGAATGCGTTTAAAACAACCTTGCTAAGAGTGCACCTTGATAACTGGCATCTAAAGGAATTTTAACTGTTAAGCCACTGCCTGCAGCCACTTGTATCGCTTCGCCTTTAGTGTTTACCATTTTTTCTAAGGTAATTTGCAAATTGCCTTGAGGATGGATAATTTCTAAACGGTCTTGTAATTCAAAGTGATTTTTCACTTCAACCACGCCCCAACCTTCTTCTACCGATAAGACTTGGCCAACAAACTGACTACGCTTGGCTTCAGAATTACCTGTAATATAGTTTTGTGTGTCTTGAGAAGCATGACGCTGCAAGAAACCTGCGGTATAACCACGGTTTGATAAACCTTCTAATTCTAATAACAACTCAGGATTAAACGGTTTACCTGCGACTGCATCATCAATGGCTCGACGATAGCTTTGTGCGGTTCTTGCTACATAATACAAGGACTTGGTTCGGCCTTCGACTTTTAAGGAGTTGACACCAATCTTGGCCAATTTGTCCACATATTCAATGGCACGCAAATCTTTGGAGTTCATAATATAAGTGCCGTGTTCATCTTCCATAATCGGCATTAATTCGCCTTCACGGCTCGCTTCTTCAATTAAATAAATTTTATCCGCTTCTGGGTGACGCTCTGTGCCACCACAAGCTGAAAAGTTATTATTCGCTTCTTCTAACTCTTTATTAAAATCAAAGCCTTGTAATTTAACAATATCACCCGAATCATTTTCTTCGGCATCGTGCATTTTATAATTCCAACGACAAGCATTGGTGCAAGTGCCTTGATTGGGGTCACGACGATTAAAATAGCCTGACAACAAACAGCGTCCCGAATAAGCAATACATAATGCACCGTGGACAAACACTTCTAATTCCATATCTGGGCATTGTTGACGAATTTCGGCAATTTCATCTAAGGATAATTCACGCGATAAAATAATGCGTTTAACACCGACACTTTGCCAAAACTTAACCGCTGCATAGTTAACGGTGTTAGCTTGTACAGATAAATGAATATTCACGTCTGGCCATGCTTCGCGTGCCAACATAATCAAACCTGGGTCAGCCATAATAAAGGCATCAGGCTTCATATCAACGACAGGTTGCAATTGGCGCACAAAACTGCGTACTTTGTCGTTATGCGGCAAAATATTGGCGGTAACATAAAACTGTTTGCCACGTTGATGGGCTTCATTAATGCCTTGGGCTAATTGTTCTAAACGAAATTCGTTGTTGCGCGCACGTAAAGAGTAACGGGGTAAGCCTGCATATACGGCATCGGCACCAAAGTCATAAGCAGTACGCATTTTGTCAAGGCTACCCGCAGGTAACAATAATTCGGGGGTCATAGCTAAAAATTCTCTACAAAAATTTTGGCTATTTTAACCCCTACAAATTTTGAGGGATAGTTTTTATTTATCCACCACTCATTTCCAACTCTTTCAACATTTTCTCGGTTTTTGCATTGCTGATTTTATGAATCAGTTTTTGCGCTTCGTGTTGGTCACGCAAGGTTTTTGCTAAAGTGAATGTTGAGCCAACAGTAAACAACATCCCCATCAACAAATAACCTTTAATCCACATATCGGCAGGCATCATAAAAATACCACCACCTAAAGCCCCAATCGCACAGACAAAACAGGCTTTAACAAAAAATACCCAAGAACCTGAATCCTGTTGAATACCTTGATCGTTGTACATGATAAACACCTCGTTGATTATTGTTATCTTAGATATAGCCAAATATATGCCAACTATTTTTTATATTTAATTCAATAATATGCAAGATAAACACCAAACAAAACATACAAATAATGTTTATCTTACATACATATTTTGCTGTTTTTAACGACGACGTTTGAACGAAAACATCGCCAACAAACCTAATACTAACAACATCAATGGATTGGCTGCCCCACCACCACCACGGCTTAAACTATGTGCAGGTCGATTAAACGTTGGTTGACTGTTATCAACACGATAATTTTGCGGTGCTTGTTGGGCGGCTACACTTTGTGCTTGTTGTTCAACTGCAATACGTTGTTGATTTTGACGAGTAATTCCACGACTGGCAAAAGCATCATCTTTAAGCACCACCATGCTCGTTTCTTCGGTGACAATTTGATATTTCACCCCCAAATCTTGCACCGCTTTTTGGGCTTTTTCTTCGGGAATAACACCCAACATCGACAGTTTTTGTACATCTTCCACTTTGGCTAATGCCCACAACCTCTCTAGTTCAGGGTTGGCCGTTGCGACTTCGGGCAGATTAAATTCGGTGCTATAGGTTTTGTCTTGACCACTTAAACTGGCTGCTAAATCTAACTTTACTTTGCCTGCTTGTTGATAATGACCAAACATGACAACTTGCTGGCCACGATAGATTTTTTTACCTAAATTACCCACCATGTCATAAGTGGCTACGCCATCCATTGTTAAATCGACATGATGCAAAGCCTCACTGGTCACTTTACTTTTGGCTAATAACACTTGACCAACGATGTCATCATCATTAGACACACCTGCATAAAAACCACCTGAAGCATCCGCAATTAAGCGGACTAATGGCCAATTAGCATTGTTACCCATGACAAAGGCAAAAATACGCAAGTCATATTGTTTCACCAAATCAGCAAAAGCTTTGGGTTCAAGCAAGCCCTGATTGGTCACGCCATCAGTCACCAAAATCATGTTATTAACACGGTCTGCATCAAGTTGGTTTAAACCTTCGCGCACAGCCGCATATAAATTAGTGCCGCCATTACTGCGTAAGTTTTTTAATTGCTCAATCGCTTGTTGCACATTGTCTGGTGTGGCCAAAGTCATCGGAATCACTTGTTGTGCGGTATCATTAAAAGCAACCACTCTAAAACGATCATTACCCGTCATTTTGCCCAGGGTTTGTTCAATACCTTTAATTAAAGTCGCCAGTTTGGTGTCCATACTGCCTGACACGTCCAAAACAAAGGTGTAATCTGCACCTGCATTTAAGGGTTTTAAATCCACCCCCGGTGTGACCACCAACATAAAAGTGCCTTCTTTATCTTTAGCCGCTTTATAGGGAATCACCTCAACACGTCCTGCAAGGTTGTCGGCCAAACGGTAATAAAACACCACATCTTGATTCAGACTTTTGCCCATTTGTTCGGCTTTAAGTTGCCATTGATAGGCATTTTTATGACTGATCTTTGCTATTTTCTCAAGGTTTGGCGCACGCACACTGTCAATCGGCCATGCACTTTTGACATTAATATCTATCGAGAAAGAATTATCTACTTGTTCATTTTTAGCCCAAAATTGTTGGCCTGCTTCGTCTGTGCCGCCTTCAGACAATGGATAAACAAAACGTCCCACACCTGTATCTAAAACAACTGGTTGATAATAGACAAAACGTACAGTGATATCTTGTTTTGGCATTAAGGGATAAACTTTAAAATCTAAACTTTTGTAGCTGTTTTGCTTGGCTAAGCCTGCTTCTTTGCCTTGGCTTTTTTGCTCTTCATAAATGGTTTCGGCTTGCTTTTTGGGTAAAACCTCGCCGTTTAAACGTGTTTCACCTGACAGAATGGACATCTCTGACAAGCTAGCACTTTTAGGCAAAGGAAAGTTATAAACCGCTTCAACCGTATCACTATTAGGGTTTGCAAAACGTTGGGTCACTTCGACTTTGGCAAAACCATTATTAATGGTCACTGCCACATCGTGGTCAATAATTCGAATCGCTTGGTTTTTATCACCTGCCACTTGCAACATACCTGCTGCCCATGTGCTTTGACTAACACTGACACTGGTACTAATGGCAACACCTAAAATTGTTTTTTGCAATAAAGCTCGCATTGTTATTTGCTCCTTATAAAGTTGTTATTCATAAAGCCAAATCTATGCCAACCCCTTTTTTATAATTTTATTTATAAAAATCATTTAGATACATTTATCACAACTTTTCATTTGCCAAAGCCATTAAAACTGATATACATATTTTGCAAGAACAATAAACATATTTTGTAGGATAAGCTCTTCGACTACGCTCAGAGTACACTTGTGTGGACTGAGCGTAGTCGAAGTCAAATTGAGTTTTTTTTAGATGACAAATACACTCTTTAGCCCTGCTCAACTACATAAAGCCAAAGCTTTAGGCAATTTAGGTTTTACTAACCCTTTTGGTGAAGAACGGATTGCTTTAGAAAAACAAATTTTAGGAACAGACTACACACCTGCGTTTCATGTGTGGGTAATTACTCCAACACATCAAGGTTTTAGCCCAAACTTGGCCAAACTGGCGCAAGCGGCTGAAGAATTATTAGCCATT
Organism: uncultured Agitococcus sp.; assembly: GCF_937920075.1. Lineage (GTDB taxonomy): Bacteria > Pseudomonadota > Gammaproteobacteria > Pseudomonadales > Moraxellaceae > Agitococcus. The sequence continues at coordinate 35,363 of NZ_CALETI010000172.1, read as the reverse complement.
GGCCAACATCGTCTAAAACAACGTTATCAGCCCACGGATGAAGAATGGCAAATCTATGGTGAGTTGGCCTTATATGCTTTGTATTATCGTTATGAGAGTGCATTTATTCAGGCGGTAACTTCTGAGCATTTAAGCAAAGTGATTATGCCGTTTTATAAACGGTTTGTTGTCGATTGGCAGTCGATTTTTGCCGATACACCATTGGCAGCATTGCCACAATATCAACTAGACCATATGTTCGCGTTGTTTTTTCAAATTCGCCGAGCCTTTCATTTTATTTTTAGAGCAATTTTAGGCACATCTCGGGCTGCCGCAGCCTTACGCATGTCAGTTTGGCAATCAATTTTTGGTTATGATATTCGCCGTTATCATCGTTCGTTGTATAGCCGTATGCACGAAGTATCGACGCTCATTTTGGGTGAATCGGGTACAGGCAAAGAATTGGTTGCCTCGGCGATTGGTTTGGCACGTTATATTCCCTTTGATGGCAAGAGCCAACGTTTTGAGGGGGATTATTGGCAAGATTTTCAAGCGGTGCATTTAGCCGCTTTACCGTTAACACTGTTAGAAAGTGAGTTGTTTGGCCACAAAAAAGGCTCATTTACCGGTGCAACCAGTGACCGAGCAGGTTATTTAGAAACGGCTCAACATAGTCAAAGTGTGTTTTTGGATGAAATTGGTGAGTTACCTGCCGAAGTCCAAGTAAAATTGTTAAGAGTGTTACAAAACCGCCGTTTTCAACGGGTCGGTGATAATCAAAGTCGTGAGTTTTATGGCAAGATTATTTCGGCAACGCATCGCGATTTAGGCGCAGCGATTGAACAAGGCCATTTTAGAGCCGATTTATATTATCGTTTGTGTTCGGATATTATTCGTACACCCTCTTTAGCCACACAACTGGCTGATAATACTGATGAATTACATCATTTAATTACCTTAGTCACCGCTAAAATTGTCAATACCGATATTGCCAATGAAGTGGCCAAAGAAGCACATGACTGGATTAGACAACACTTACCCAACTATACGTGGGCAGGGAATATGCGTGAGTTAGAGCAATGTGTGCGTAGTATTTTGATTCATGGTGCGTATTATCCTGCTCGTGGTGGCAATATCAAAGATTGTAAACAGCAATTTGCCAATGAGATAATGGCTGGTAACTTAGACCATGATGCGGTGATTGGTCGTTATTATGCCTTGGTGTATGCACAAACGCAGAATTATGAAGCCGCTGCTCAACGTTTAAATACCAATTGGCGTACTGTTAAAAGCCGTATGGATATGGCATTTTTGGAAAGGTTAAAAAGCTGCTAATATCACAAAAGACTTCCTTCAAGTTAGACTCAACGTATAACTTGAAGGAGAATGCTCACATCGAGGCTTTAGATTAATTAATGACGGCTAACAATTAAACTATCCCAAAACGTATTATTTGCCCGCCATTGTGAATAATTCCGACTATTGCCTTGATACATGCCACTATCAAAAAATACTTCACCTGTTTGCACACATGCTAACCAATTGTCAAAATTGATAGGCCGACCAAAGACCAATCCATCATAAATACCCTCTGCATTTTGAGTACATTTAAACCATCCTAATTGATTAAATTTATTTTCTAACTTTGTTTTAATGGATTGATAATGCCATTGAGCTAAAATCAAATTTTCTTTTTGCAAATTAGGTGGAACAACTTGTCTTTTGTGAGGTCGTTGATCTTGACTAAAGCAATATACCGCTAAAATATTATTTTCATTATCAATCACTAAACGCTGACCGAAACTATTAAACCCCTGAATTTTAGGTGCAGGCTCACCAGACCAAGAACAACGCCCTTTTTTATCTTGGTTTGGTTTACCAAAAATTTGTAAAAATGAATCACGAGAAATACCATAATTTGCATCTTTAAAAATATAATAATCTGCTGACCAATCACCAAAGGTCGTTTTACCACGAGTATGGTTTTTCATTTCGAAACCATACATATCAGGATCATTACTGCGATTGGCTTTAAGCCCCATTTGTTGCTCTAACCAATGACCTTGTTTGCCGTCATGTCGAGCATTTACCTCCTTGGCAATATCAGGTTTTTTATGTCTCACTTTATCATTAAAACGTCTTAAAATTTCTGCCTTTATTTCTTCTACAGTCATCTGATGGTTCATATCTATTTTTCTCATAAAAATCCATTGGGTCATTAATATTAAATTATTTAACTCATTGAAAAGAATAATATTTTAATAATCGCAACAATTTTATGATTGACTTTAACTATCTAAAAAGCCGAAAATATCAGGGTAAAAAGCTAGATAACTTAAAGGTTAGGTAATTGTGTTAACTCAAGATTTTGCTAAAAATATCAGAGATAAAAGAGAAGAATTAGGCATGACACAATTAGAGTTTGCTCATCTTCTTGGCTTAAAAGATAATGGTGAACGAACCGTGAGCGGTTGGGAACGTGGCGAACATCACCCCTCAACAAGTAAATGGCAGCTCATCTGTGATCTAAAAACACACGTCCCCTTTAAACAATCACATAAGCATCCACCTGCTTTTCGTTTTATTGACTTATTCGCAGGAATTGGCGGTATTCGTTTGCCATATCAACAACAAGGTGGCTTATGTGTTTTCTCGTCTGAATGGGACAAATTTGCTCAGAAAACCTATGCTGCTAATTTTGGCGAGCTGCCTGCTGGCGACATTACCCAAATTGCTGCCACAGATATTCCTGACCATGATATTTTGCTAGGGGGCTTCCCTTGCCAAGCTTTTTCGCAAGCAGGCTTAAAACGCGGCTTTAGTGACACTCGGGGTACAATGTTCTTTGAAATTCAACGTATTCTTGCTCAAAAACGCCCAAAAGCCTTTATGCTCGAAAATGTTAAACAATTACAAGGCCATGAAAAAGGCCGTACTTTAGCCACCATTTTAGATATTCTCGAAGGACGCAATGTTCAAGAGCTACCTTTAGATATTCCAATGTCTGATGATGCACGTGCCGCATTAAGTCATCGTTTAAATTATCAAGTTTTTTATAAAGTATTACGTGCCGCAGATTTTGGTATTCCGCAAAATCGAGAACGTATTTTTATTGTGGGTTTTAATCGTGATTATTTTGGCGAATCTATAGATTTTACCAAGGTATTTAATTGGCCAACCCCCCCTTGTGTGCCAACACGTGTTGGCGACATTCTTGAAGACTCTCAGTATATTGATGAAAAATATACAATTTCTGAAAAACTCTGGGCAGGTCATGTTCGTCGTAAATCTGAGCATTTGAATAAAGGTAATGGTTTTGGCTATTCTTTATTTAATGCAAATAGCACACATACCAATACATTAAGCGCACGCTATTATAAAGATGGTAGTGAAATTCTAATTGATCAAACTGAGCTTAATAAACGTCCACGCAAATTAACACCTCGTGAATGTGCTCGATTACAAGGTTTTCCCGAAAACTATATTGTTGATGCTGTTTCAGATGTTCAAGCTTATAAACAATTTGGTAACTCTGTGACTGTGCCTGTGATTCGGGCTGTGGCTCATCAATTGTTAACTGCTATCAATACTGCTCAGCTATTAAGAGAATCCCCATGATGTTTATTTTTGGTAGTGCTGAACAAATTGCCCAATCTATTTATCCCATTTTGGCAATTAGTACGCTCTTAACACTCTTAGTGTGTTTATTGGTTTATAAAGTTTTTGGCATTTCTAAATGGATTATGGTTGCTTTAGCGGTGTTGTTATTAACCGCAACAGCAACATTTAGCACCTTTAATTTAAGCACTATGTTTTATCAACTCAGCTTACAAGGCCAACAAGTCACCATTACCTTAGCTGTGCCTGATGTTTATCAACAAACTTTTCAAGCACACCAATTAAAATATGTCGATGCTGTTACCCCTAACCCTAAATATGATTTATGTCATGTGGTGTTAGAAGATACCCAAGGCATGTTGTATCAAAGTTTGGATACTGACGTTAAACGTTGTGAAGATATCCAAAAAACCTTGGTTCAAGCCTTACAACTCAAAGCACGTCCACCAAAACCCAAATCTAGTCACAGCCCACCCCCATTGCCTAGTCATGTGAAATAACTTTTCTCACCCCAACCCTCTCCCAAAGGGAGACCTAGTTCTAAAACGTTGGGGTGAAATGCCTGCCCATGCACTAAATGCGCGGGTAAACGCACTTTGCTCGGAATAGCCCAATAACAAAGCAATTTGATTGAGCTGTAAACGGGGGTCAGACAAATAATGTTTAGCCAAACGAAAACGGGTTTCGGCTAATAAATGATGAAAATTTAAGCCTCTGTCTGCCAAACGCCGATGCAAAGTGCGTGTTGATAAATTTAAGGTGCTTGCTACTTCATCCAAAGTAGGCACATGTTGATGTAATCGCTCAGCACAAAAACGGCGTATCGTTTCTAATAACAAATCATCATGAGCAGATTGGTCAATTAATGCCTCAGCTTGTTTAGCCAACAGTTCTAACAAATAAGGATTTTGGCTATTAATCGTTAAATTCAATGCTTCGAGTGGAATATCAATCGACACCTGTTTGGCATTAAAAAATACAGGACAGCCAATCAACTCTTGATATAACTGAGGATCACAAGGCGCAGGATGCATAAAATGTAAAGCCACAGGTTGCAGCCCCATGCCTTGCACCATCTGCTTAACAAAAGTAATTAAACCACTCATAAACACTTCATCAGACAATTGGGTTGATGCGCCTAAACTCAAATCCCAACTCAATTTTAGGGCTTGCTGATGACTGGTTAATAATACGTCTGACATATTGTGCAATAGCTTTTGAAAACGTTGAAAATGCAACAAAGCCTCACCCAAGGTTGCACAGTGCATAATCAAATACGCCAATACACCCGTATGTTGTGGTTGCACACATTGGCCAATTTTTACCCCTAAAGCTGGCTCGTGTAATAACGTTTGCATTTCCTCTAACAATTGCCACCATACTTTCATGGGCATTTGGGCATGAGGCGGCCATGCGGCTAATTGATGACGAATACTGGGCGCATCAATCTGATATTTATCTAAATAGGCACGTAATAAATTGGCCAAATCACTAGCGACATAAATACCTTGCATACAGCCCTCTTATTGGCGATTACTGTTAAAAACATGGCGAATACTGTCAATACAGTATAACAAACAAACGGCAAAATACACCTCATCAAGTGGCACTAAAGTGCCAAATAATAAAGCTTAGAGGGTTCAAGTCATGTCTGATGTTGTTCATGCCTTAATGTTTATCGTCTTGTTTGGTGGATTATTTATTAGTGTCATTGCTGCTGAAGCATACTATTGGCACAAAAAAGGCCGTCCTGAAATGTACTCGTTTAAAGAAACGATTACCAATATGGTGATGGGTGCTAACTACAAAATTGTGGATGGTATTGCTGTTGCTTTATTTATTCGGGTGTTTTTTGATTGGGTATATCAATTTGGTTTTCAATATAAACCTGTGCATGGCATTTTTAGCCTTATTTTGATTTTTTTGGTGGTCGATGCCAGCTTTTATTTATGTCATTTTATGATGCACAAAGTACGTTGGTTTTGGACGTCACACGTCACTCATCATTCGGCTGAACGGATGAATTATTCAACCGCTCTACGCCAAAACTTTACCATGGTATTTAATGGCGCATGGTTATTTTGGTGGGTTCCTGTGGCTTTAGTCGGTTTTGATAAAAACTGGGTGACGATTGCCATTGAATTAAACTTAGCTTATCAATTCTTTTTACACACCGAAACGCGCAGCCCATTAGACAAGTTTGGTTTTATTTTAAATACACCATCTCATCATCGTGTCCATCATGGCAGTCAACCAGCACAAATTGATACTAACTTTGGTGGCGTATTGATTATTTGGGATAAATTGTTTGGTACTTTTGTTCCCGAAGAAAAAGCAGGCAACATTACTTATGGCTTAACTGAACGCCAACCTCATTCACTTAATCCATTTTTCTTACAAGTGCATGAATGGGCTGATATGTTCAAAGATTTTAAAGCGAGTGGTTATGACTTTCGAGTGTTTGTGAAAGGGCCGGGTTGGAAAAGTGATAAAGTCTCCACTGAAAACAATAAACACAAACCATTAGCCAACTAACCACAATCAACCCGCTCTATGCGGGTTTTTATTTTTCTCTAGGCAATAAAAAAGCCTTGCATTGCTGCAAGGCTTTTTTTGAATTCATGGTGGCCTGGGCCGGAATCGAACCGGCGACACAAGGATTTTCAGTCCTCTGCTCTACCGACTGAGCTACCTGGCCACGACAGAGGCGCGTATTAAAACGCAAAGCCCGACTATCGTCAAGGCTTTTTGTCAACTTACTAAAAAATAAGCGTTATTTGCTTATTAAACAAGCTAATTATTTTTCTTTTTGCAAGCGTGCTGCATCAATACGCAATAAACGTGCAATCGCGGTGCATCCTGCAACAAAATGTGTTGCGCCTTTTTCTCGTTCCAAACGACAGGTTTCGGCCATTAAACGATCAGCAATACCACGCCCACGATTCGCAGGATGGACAACAATATTATGCAATAAGCGGTTATTTGCTGCACCGCTAGCCATCATTGATGCAACAGGTCGATTATTAAACCAGCCAATATATACCAAACCTTGATTGGCTAAGACCTCATTTGCTTTAGCAATCGCTGCTTCGCCATTGCTAAATTCAGGACTACTATCATATAACTTTGCTAAATGTTGACTTAACTCAGGACTTAACTGTTGTTCTGCACTGACTATCACTGGCATATTTTTAACTCTCTTTTTTAGAACTTATGCGTTTGGTTTCGACTTCGCTCAACCAACGCGACTATGCTCCCTGAGCGTAGTCGAAGGGAAAACACCGCGACTTTACTCAATACAAGCCTTCAGTAAAATGTGTTAATCACACCACTCAAAAAACTAACATCATTCGCCTAAGCACGTTATAATTAGTGTTTGTTATTTTAGCAAAGGCAAATAAGATGACAGCGCGCCAAGCTGAAGTGGTTCGTAATACCAAAGAAACCCAAATTACCGCAAGTATCAATCTTGATGGTACAGGTCAAGGCCAACTTAACACAGGTATGCCCTTTTTAGACCATATGTTAGATCAAATTGTTCGTCACGGGCTAATTGATATTAACATAACTTGTCAGGGTGATACTGACATTGATGATCATCACAGTGCCGAAGATTGTGGCATTACCCTTGGGCAAGCCTTTGCCAAAGCGATTGGCGACAAAAAAGGTATTCGTCGTGTCGGTCATGCTTATGTACCTTTAGATGAAGCCTTATCGCGTGTTGTGATTGACATTGCAGGCCGTCCACACCTTGACTTTAATGTCGAATTTACCCGCGCCAGTGTGGGTGGCTTTGACGTTGATTTGTTTTATGAATTTTTTCAAGGCTTTGTCAATCACGCAAACATTGGCATTCATGTCGATAACATTCGTGGTCGCAACACTCATCACCAAATTGAAAGTATTTTTAAAGCCTTTGCCCGCGCTTTGCGTATGGCTGCTGAGTTAGACCCACGTATGGCTGGTCAAATGCCCTCAACCAAAGGTAGCTTATAATGACCACGGTGGCTGTTTTAGATTATGGCATGGGTAATTTGCACTCTGTCGCCAAAGCCTTAGAACACGTTGGCGCAAGTAAAGTCATTATTACCCATGACCCTGCTTTAGTGCGTGCGGCTGACCGTGTGGTGTTTCCGGGTGTGGGCGCAATGCGTGATTGTATGGCAGGCATGAAAGCGGTTGGTGTTGATGCTGAGGTACGTGAAGCAGCCAGCCAAAAACCAGTGTTAGCCATTTGTGTGGGTATGCAAGCCTTAATGGAACACTCCGAAGAAAATGGCGGTGTTGATTGTTTGGCAATGTTTAACGGTAAGGTTAAATTTTTTGGCAATGATTTGGTTGAAAATGGCCAACGCTTAAAAGTGCCACACATGGGTTGGAATGAAGTAAACCATACTATTGATCATGCGTTATGGCGAGATATTCCCCAAAACAGCCGTTTTTACTTTGTTCATAGTTTTTATGTCGACGTTGCTGATAGCCAATTAATTGCTGGCCGTAGTCATTATGGTTTGGACTTTACCACTGCCATTAGCCACGACAACTTATTTGCCGTACAGTTTCACCCTGAAAAAAGCCAAAAAATGGGCTTACAGTTGTTAAAAAACTTTGTTGAATGGCGTGTTTAGCTCTTCGACTCCGCTCAGAGAACGCCCTTATTCGACTCCGCTCAGGGAACGAAGTTGGCTGAGCGGAGTCGAAGCCATTAACCACCGCCAACATTAAATTGAGAATTTTATGTTAATTATCCCTGCAATTGACCTTAAAGATGGTAAGTGTGTACGTTTACAACAAGGCCGTATGGAAGATAACACCGTGTTTTCCGATGATCCTGTTGGCATGGCCACACATTGGGTAGAACAAGGCGCACGTCGTTTGCACCTCGTTGATTTAAATGGTGCTTTTGCAGGCACGCCTATTCACAGCGAAGTGGTGAAAGCCATTGCTAAAAAACATCCTGCGCTGCCAATTCAAATTGGTGGGGGTATTCGCTCATTAGAAACGATTGAATCTTATATTAAAGCGGGTGTTACGTGGGTCATTATTGGCACTAAAGCCGTTAAAGAGCCTCAATTTGTTGTTGATGCTTGTCGTGAGTTTCATGGTCGTATCATTGTTGGCATTGATGCCAAAGATGGTTGGGTGGCAACGGATGGTTGGGCTGAAGTTTCTCAAGTAAAAGCAGAAGACCTCGCTAAAAACTTTGCTCAAGCGGGTGTTAGTGCCATTGTTTACACCGATATTGCTCGTGACGGCATGATGCAAGGTGTTAACGTACAAGCAACTGCGGCTTTAGCACGCGCCAGTGGTTTACCTGTCATTGCATCAGGTGGGGTGACTAACTTAGATGATATTCGCCGCTTAAAAACCGTTGCGCATGATGGCGTAATTGGTGCAATTACAGGTCGTGCTATTTATGAAGGTACGATTAACGTTGCTGAAGCCCAACAATTAGCGGATGCTGAATAACTTTAACCCTCTCCCCAGCCCTCTCCCATAGGGAGAGGGAGTAGGTATGCTTATGACTCTCGCCAAACGTATTATTCCTTGTTTAGATGTTGATAAAGGCCGTGTGGTCAAAGGTGTCCAGTTTTTAGATATTCGTGATGCTGGTGACCCTGTTGAAGTGGCCAAACGCTATGACCAACAAGGTGCAGACGAAATTACCTTTTTGGATATTACCGCCAGCCATGAAGGCCGTGACACGACCTTAAAAACCGTTGAACGCATGGCTTCCGAAGTGTTTGTGCCGTTAACAGTGGGTGGTGGCATTCGCAAGTTGGAAGATATTCGTAATTTACTCAATGCAGGTGCTGATAAGGTCAGTATTAACTCCGCAGCAGTGACTAACCCTGATTTTGTCCGTGAAGCGGCTGAGCGTTTTGGCTCACAATGTATTGTGGTTGCCATTGATGCCAAAAAAGTTGCCGATGGCCGTTGGGAAATTTTTACCCACGGTGGCCGTAAACCGACAGGCATTAATGCTGTTGAATGGGCGGTAAAAATGGCCAACTATGGGGCGGGTGAAATTTTATTAACCAGTATGGATGCTGATGGCACTAAAAATGGCTATGACTTAGGCGTTGTACGTGCAGTGAGTGATGCCGTCAATGTACCAGTCATTGCATCAGGTGGTGTGGGTAATTTGCAGCATTTGGCCGATGGTATTTTGCAAGGGCGTGCTGATGCGGTGTTAGCTGCCAGTATTTTCCACTTTGGCGAATACACCGTGCCTCAAGCAAAAGCGTTTTTGCGTGAGCAAGGGATTGTGATGAGAGAGATTTAAACCCGAAAGAGCGAAGTTAACTAAACTTCGCTACTAATATGAATCAATCACTCTTTTAGCAACCGACATCTGACCATTATCTTTACCCAAAGACTCTATCTCTAATGCACTGCATTGTTTAGGCAACTTAACCGCACACAATAAATTTCCTTGTCTTGACTGCGGATCATAGGTGATTAGGTTATCACTCATCACCATACCTTGCATACGAATCACCAATGTGCCTTGAGCAGCATCATATTTGACTAAAGGAATTGTTAAAATTTTTTGTCCTATATTTTTATATACTTGAACTTGATATTGTTGAATAAAAGCTAGTTCTTGCTCAGTCAAAGGTTGAGGTGGATAAGCCTGAACCGTTAAAATTTGCCAATGACTAATATATTTATCATCAATATGTACAATTCGACTAAAAGGCCGAAATAATTGCTGATGTAAAGGTGTTACCCAAGCATCATCCAGATTAGCTTTATAGGCATACCCTAACTGACATGTCCAGCGTTGGCATAATTGTGCTAATGGCGTATCTGCTTTTAAACTCAAACGCCAATCAATCTTTATTTGGTTTGTGCCATCGGCATTTGTCAACAATTTGCTAGTGAGAGCTGTTTGTTGCCATTGAGCTTGTAAAGCCATTAACCATAAAGATAAGTCTTTTTGTTCGGTTGGTATGGGCGAAATATTTGCGGGTAATTGCCCTTGTTGACTTAATACCTGTAGCTGTCGACGTAATAATTGATTATCCAACATTAGCTTTTGTTGCTCTTGTTGAATCGCCGTTAAAATTGGTTGTTGTTGTTTTGCCTGATTAGTCTCCTGTTGCAAGGCTTGAACTCGCTGTTGTAATACGGACTCATCAACATTAGCACGAGCCATTAACCGCAACTTTTGCTGTCCTGTTGCGGTTAACTCAAAGTGCTCGGTTAATACCTGTAATTTAACAATTGCCGCACTGACTTGGTTGATTTTTTCATCCAACTTGTCATTAAGCAATTGTGTTTGACCTTGTATATACGTGCCTGCCTCTTGCATGGCTTGTAATTGAATTTGCTTTAAAGCCTGTTGTTTGGCGGTTAATCGACTATCGCTATCACCCAATACATATTCGGTTTGATAGTCTTTATTCCATGCCCACACCGATGATGCACAAGTTAATAAATAACAGCTCATGCCAAGATACAAACACAGCTTCATCATTTTAACCTCAATCTAGGGTTATTTTTTTTGTAATTGATGTTGTTGTAAACGACGCTCCAAGTCAGCAAATGCTTGTTTCATATCGGTATTTTGTGCTTGTTGTTTTTGGCTTTGTAAGGCTTTATTAAACTCTGCATAAGGTAGTTTTAACAGGGTATAAGCCTGAAACTCTCCATTGACGGCTTTAACTTCTTGTTTTACCACTTCAAAACCAACAACGGGTACATAATTCACTAAAGACTGAATCAAACTCTGATAACTACTACTTGACCCTGCACCCGCATCTTGTTGCATCATTTGTTCGCTACCTGCCAACTCTTGATTAAAAATTTTTGCCAAACCGTACTGTGCTTGAAGTTGGGCTTTTTTAATCGCAATTTGCACTTTATCACTTTCGGCCACACCCACCGCATATACGCCCGTATTATCAGGACGTGGCGCAGTCATCGCCCATGAAGGCATGGTATCTAAGGTTTGCTCGGCAAGGTCTTGTGCGGCATTTCGACGTTGTTTTTCGATGCTTAACTGCTCTTTGACCAAACTTTTGTTGGTGGGAGTGGAACTACAAGCCGTAAACAAGCTACAAGTTAAAAGAGTGATGATGATTTTTGAAGAATACTTAAACATGGTAATGTCCTTGTTGTTGATGTTATAAACTCAACTTAACCATTACAGATACCATGCCAATTTTTAATACTTTTAAAATCAATATATTATAAAAAATACAATATCTCAATTAGATAAAAATATACTTATTATGTAGGAGTCACCAACAAAAATTGTTGTTATGGCAAGTCATGCTAGTTTGTCAGAAAACCGCTGAAACATAACCCTTCGACTGCGCTCAGGGTACATCGTTACGTTGGCTGAGCGGTGGTCACTGAGCGCAGCCGAAGTGAGTCGAAGCCAACAAGTGAATAGCTCTTGGCACGCCACACACAAAACAACGCGCTTGTTCTTCTAATTTAGCATTAAACCCTAAAAATAATTCTGCACGTGCCGTTGGTAATGGCGGTAAATGTTGGGAATTTGCCAATGGCAATTGTTTAAAGGGCTGTTGATCGGCCAACCACTCATCTTTGGCCACATGCCGCCAGTGCAATTGAGCAGCTTCGGGGCTGTTAATAAAGTCCTGATACATGATCCAATTACCTTGTAAATGATTGGGTGATAAACAAGAAACCGTTGGACTGTGCGCGCGTGCTAAGAGATTTTTAGCGGTTGAAGGATAAAATAATCGTCCTTTAACTAGCAAACAACGTTTATTAATTTTGTAGTCCTGATATTGATCGGCCAAAAATTGTTTAGTCGCCAAATGATGCAATTTTCGTCCTAAAGAGTCGTTATCGTTTGCTCCTAACCAATGATAGGCATCAGTGAGTGGTGGATAACCTAAATAAAATTTAATGGCCACTTCCCAATGTTCAATCTCGCCTGTTATTTTGTTTCTAAGCAAATAATCTAACTCACCAATCGTGATTTTTCCTTTAAACAGCGTTGCTCGATGCTTAATTAACTCAAAACAGTGATATTGATTATCTTGCAACCAAAACAATAACAAATACTCAAAGTAATAACCTAAACGATGATTATTATGCTCCGCCAAAAACTGTTCTAAAATGAGGGGATTGTCTTCGAGTTGCTGCAAACGTGGTAAATACGCCTGATATTGTTGCTGCCAAAATTGATCATCCAACACAGTTAAGGGCTGATTAAATTCAGGTAAAAATTTTAATAAACTAGGTGCGGCTAAGATCCATGCTAAATTGCGCACGTGTGGATGGTAATAAGGCAAATTCAAGCGTTTACTCCTCCGCTAAAGGCATTAAAAACCACAAAATGATATAAATTAAAATACCTGGTACGGCTGCACTGACTGATGAAATAATCACAAAGGCTAAGCGTACTTTAAAGGGACTCCATCCTAAATAATCGGCTATACCTCCCATCACTCCAGCAATGATATTATGTTCACGGGAACGGACAAATTTTTTATTAGCCATTGTTTTTACTCTCAAATACAACAGTTCAGGACTTACGCATTTCACAGAAAGCTTGTGTTGAGCAAAGTCTAAACAAGCGTGTTTTGTACCCCCCTCAGTCCGCCCTTAATAAGGGGGGATGCCGAAGGCAGGGGGGTAAATGTGAGTAAATAAGCGATAACTACGTAAGTCCTAAGTTAAAATTTCTTTTTATAGTTATACCACAATTTTTAGAGCAATATCTTTATGGACTTTTTCCCCCAACGTATTGTCTGTTTAACCGAAGAAACTACTGAACTTTTGTATTTATTAGGCCAACAACATCGCATTGTGGGTATTTCGGGGTTTACCGTCCGTCCACCACAAGCACGCAAAGAAAAGCCCAAAGTCTCAGCATTTACCTCGGCCAAAATTGACAAAATTTTGGCACTTAAACCCGATTTGGTATTGGGGTTTTCGGACTTGCAAGCCGATATTGCGGCTGAATTGATTAAACAAGGGGTGAACGTTTATATTTTTAATCAACGCTCAGTGAACGAAATTTTGGCGATGTGTGTGCAATTAGGGGCAATGGTTGGCCAACAACAAGCAGCGTTGGCATGGGTTAATGAGCGTCTGGCATATATTGAGCAATTAAAACAACAACATAGCCAACGAACCGTTAAACCCGTTGTGTATTTTGAAGAGTGGTACGACCCCATTATTACCAGTATTCAATGGGTGGCTGAGTTAATTGAAATTGCAGGTGGGCAGTATGCTTTTCCTGAACACGCTCGGCAGTCTTTAGCAAAAAATCGGATTGTGGCTGACCATCAACAGGTCATTGCTAAACACCCCGATATTATTATTGGCTCTTGGTGTGGGCGAAAATTTAGACCCGAACAAGTGGCTGCACGCGAAGGCTGGCAACATTTGCCAGCGGTACAAAACCAACAAATTTTTGAAATTAAATCGGCAGATATTTTGCAACCCGGCCCTGCGGCGTTAACCGATGGTTTGGCACAATTGGTGGAAATTGTTGAGGGTTGGTATAGAAAATACTAATATTTAGCTTACAACCCATCAGGCATATGTCCCAATAAGCCTTGATAAGCTTGAATAACCTCACGATTACGCTTGGCTAAAAAACCCGTTCCCAAGCTTGGCACACGTGAACGATCAACATCATAATTGGCCTGACGGAAACCACGGCTAAAATGTTCATTCGTTGCATCACGACGATAAGGACGAGTCGCAACAGACACCGCCGCAATTTGACGTGGATCAAGGCTACGACTAAAACGCGCAAAACCTTGATAAGCAAAAGTCTCCTCAACCCAACGTTGATTAATGTGCAAAAAGCTATCTAACAAAGCAAACAACACCTCAGAAACGGTATTCTCCTGCAAGGTCACTGACACCAATTGTTGATTAAAATGGGCTAAATCCCCTTCTTGCTGACGAGCCAAAGGTGCATTGCCCAAACGTACCACTAAATAACTAAATGGCTGTTGAGCATGAAAACTCACCACGTCAATGTCATGCTGAGCAAACTTTACACCTGCCAATAATTGCTCAATATCGGCCAAAGTTTGCAAACGAGGTTGCTCTTCTGCTGCAACCAAATCAGCATTTTCTGTCAATAAAGGCAAATCTTGATGACAGCTAAATGGCGCACTAACCTTTGCTTGCCAAGCATCTTTTACGGTTAATAATTCTCGTACTTCATGCTCATAGGCTTTGCTAATCGCCAAAAATGCCGTTTGAATGACTTCGGAGGTTGGCGTGTCACGGTCAATACGCCATTTACGACCATAAACCAATTTGTGTGGGCGCTGTTGATCGCCACGCTCATAATTTTCACGGCCAATCATGCCCACTTGCATATACAAACCATTATGGTCTTGCCCTGCAAACAACAAGGTTTTATCGTCAAACTGAATATCAGCGAGTAAAGCACGCACAGATCTTAGGGTTTGTTGATAACGTAAATAGTGCTGAGGAATGCCAATATAACCATTAGGCAATTCAATACTTGGCGCATTAGCCATTGGTGTTTCAGCGTTAATTGGCCATGACGATAAAGCAACAACAGCACTCATGGTTTTACCCTTTTGATGAAGATAAATAATATTTGATGAGTGCTATTGTGATTATTTCTTTAATTAACGAGAATACCTATAAAAAGCAAATCATAATTGTTATTTTTGCAATAATTTTAATGTGATTAATGGGACTTACTCGGTTATTGCTTGTTTCGACTCACTTCGACTGCGCTCAGTGACCACCGCTCAACAAACAAAGCAATGCCCCCTGAGCGAAGTCGAAGGGTAAGTTTTAAGAGAAAGCTTCCTATTAACTGACTGGCATTAATTAACTCAAGGCTTTTTCTTGGCGCAAACGTTCAACGACTAAATCGACAAAACTACGCACACGCGCCGATTTATGCCGACCTTCACGATGCAAAACATGGATCGGTAAGGGTGCTGACTCAAAATCGGGCAATAAAATCTGTAATTGACCACTCTCGACAAAGTGCGCAATTTGATACGACATTAAGCGTGTCACCCCAAAGCCTGCTAAGGCAGATTCAATCGCACCATCATTGGTGGTTACCGTTAAACGTGGTCGCAAACGTACCGACAAAGCTTGTTGCTCTTGCCAAAATTTCCATTCCACACTGGGTGTCACCCCCGTTGCCGCAACAATTCGATGCTGTTGCAAATCATGAGGATGATTAGGCACACCATATTCCGCCAAATATTGTGGTGAGGCACATAACACCCGACGGATTTGCCCGACACGCACCGCCTTTAAACTGGAATCCGGTAATTCACCAACCCGAATGCCCACATCTACCCCTTCTTCCATCATGTTAACCACACGATCTAAAAACAAGGCACTGACATCCATGCTGGGATAACGTTGTAAATATTCAACAACCACAGGCATGACAAACATTTTGCCAAATAAGACTGGCGCAGTTAGGGTTAATTGCCCTTTGGGCGTGCCATTAATGCCAACCAAGGCATCTTCAGCTTCATCAACTTCGGCAATAATACGCCGAGCATCATCCAAATAGCGTTGACCTAATTCGGTTACTCGAACATAACGTGTTGTTCTATCTAATAATTTAACCGCCAACCGACTTTCTAAAGCTGAGATGGCTCTGGTGACGGCAGGTGGTGACATCGCCAAACGTCTTGCTCCACCCGAAAAACTTTCGGCTTCAGCAACAGCGACAAAAATCGTCATTAAGTCTAAACGATCCATATATTTCCCCTTTTTTATCTTTAATACCATCATTATTCCATTTTAGGCAATAAATAATTACCTAAAACAAGGATTCTTTAAAAAAACAAACTATATCACTATAGCCACACCAACAAACCTAACCGAGGAAAAAATCATGAGCCGTATTAACACTGTCACTAACGCAACTGCTAACCAAGAACAATTAGCATTGTTTGATGCCATCCAACAGAAACTAGGCATGGTGCCAAACTTCTTAAAAATTTTTGCTAATTCGCCTGCGGCATTGCGTGCTTTTTTAGGCTTCCACAGTATCGCTAATGAAGGCAGTTTAGATGCCGCCACGCGTGAGCGTATTGCCTTAGCGATTGCTCAACAAAACACTTGTGAATATTGTGTTTCTGCACACACCGCCATTGGCCGCAAAACTGGCTTAGACAATGAAGAAATGGCCGCAAATCGTGCAGGTGGCAGCCAAGACGCAAAAGCTGCTGTTGCTGTGCAATTTGCCCGTGCGTTGATTGAACACAAAGGCGAAGTCACTACAGGTGAAATCCAAGCGATGCGTCAAGCAGGCTATAGCGATAGTGATATCGTTGAAGTGATTACCCACGTTGGTCTTAACTTCTTAACCAACTTAATTGGTAAAGCCAGCCGTGTTGACATTGACTTTCCAAAAGTCGCTTTAACTATCTAACCATTTTTTAGGACTTACGCAGTTATCACTTATTTCAGCGAAATGCGTAAGTCCATTTTTAACTCTGAGGAGAACCATCATGACTGCTGTCACCGTCTATAGTACAGGTACTTGCCCTTGGTGTGTGCAAGCCGAGAATTTATTAAAACGGGTTGGTGCAACGGTTGAAAAAATCCGTGTTGATCAATCAGATACTCAATTAGAGTCTATGATTACACGTAGTGGCCGTCGTACTGTACCGCAAATTTTTGTTGGCGATGTTCATATTGGTGGCTTTAATGATTTAGTTGCTTGTGAACAGAGTGGCGAATTGCTAAAACTGATTAACAAGTAAGGACTTAGGCATTTCACCGAAATATTCAAGTCCTAAACTAACCGCGTTCACCCCTTGGTTTGGAGAACTATCATGCCCCGTGCTTTTGCTGAATTAACTTTTACTCCAGCCGTTAAATCGGCACAAACACGTTACGGCAGTCGTGAGGCAAACCAAGGCTTTGAACTGGCGACTGAGCCTCGTAACGAACTCACTGCCCGTGAAATGGCTTTTATTGCCGAACGTAATAGCTTTTATCAGGCAACCGTTAACGAAGAAGGTTGGCCGTATGTGCAACATCGTGGTGGTGCACGTGGCTTTTTAAAAGCCTTAGACAGTCGTACCTTGGGTTATGCCGATCTTTCTGGAAATCGGCAATACCTAAGTGTTGGCAACCTTACTGCCAATAATAAAATTTCCTTATTTTTAATGGATTACCCCAATAAACGTCGCTTAAAACTTTGGGGAACGACACAGATTATTCATGCTGATGATCATCCAGAATTATTAGCACAATTAGAGATGCCTGATTACCGCGCACCTGTTGAACGTGGTATTTTAATTCGTGTTGAGGCATGGGACTGGAATTGTCCAAAACATATTACGCCCCGTTATAGTGAAGATGAGCTTACTGAACAATTAGCGGACTTACATCAACAGATTGCACAACTCAAAGTGCAGTTACAAAACCAGCAGCGCGCATTACACTCTGGTGGTGCTGAACTATTTAAACCTTAAACAAAATAGGACTGACGCATTTCCCCGAAATTAGCGCGTTTTGTGAGCATAAAATCGTTAAAAACGATTTAAATGCGAGCAAATAAGCGATAACCGCGTAAGTCCTAAAAAGGAATACGATAATGACTAACGAAATTCGTCCACCTGTTCCTCCTTTTACCCGTGAAACAGCCATCCAAAAAGTACGGATGGCTGAAGATGGTTGGAATAGTCGTGATCCTCAACGTGTGTCTTTGGTGTATACCGAAGATAGTCAATGGCGTAACCGTGCTGAATTTCCGCGTGGTCGACCACAAATTATTGAGTTTTTAACCCGAAAATGGGCGCGTGAACTGGAATATCGCTTAATTAAAGAATTATGGGCATTTGATGGCAATCGTATTGCGGTACGTTTTGCCTATGAATGGCATGATGATAGTGGTCAGTGGTATCGCTCTTATGGCAATGAAAATTGGGAATTTAATGAACAAGGCTTAATGCAGCGTCGTTTTGCTAGCATTAATGATTTGCCCATTAAAGCGTCCGAGCGTTTATTCTTTTGGCCATTAGGCCGTCGTCCTGACGATCATCCTAGTTTAAGTGATTTAAATCTTTAAACAAAAAAGCCTTGTCTTTCGACAAGGCTTTTAGATTACTCTGCTAATCAGTGCGGTAAAATCAACAACTTAGCCATTCTAATAACTTCGATAGCTGGTTGTGGATACATACCTAACAATAACACTAAACCAGCAACACCTAATACCATAATACCGCCAGTACGTTGTCCCCAATCGTTAGCCGCATCATGTTTAGGCATACCAGAAGCAGCCATATAAAGGGTGACCATGACGCGTAAATAATAATACAAGCCAATCGCACTACCTAAAATCACCACGCCTAACAACCACCAGTTGCCAGTATTCACACCAGTTAACATCACATAAAACTTAGCAATAAAGCCTGCCGTTAACGGAATACCTGCTAAAGACAACATCATCACTGTCATCACTGCGGTTAAATAAGGACGACGCCAAAATAAACCACGATAGTGATGTAAGCTGTCAGCATCTTCGTCGTCTTTACCTTGTGACATTAAAGTCACCACACCGAAAGCACCTAAAGAGGTTAACACGTAAGTTAACAAGTAAACATGTACCGTTTCTAACGCTGTACCGCCACCAGACGCTAAAGCCACCAATAAGTAACCTAAGTGGGCAATTGAGGAATAACCCAATAAACGCTTTAAGTTAGTTTGCATTAATGCCAATAAGTTACCCAATAAAATGGATAAAACGGCAATTACGCTAAACACTTCGCGTAATGGCAAGGTAAATTCAAACGGTGTTTCAACTAAAAAGCGAACCAACACCGCAAATACAGACACTTTACCAATGGTAGCTAAAAACGCACCAACAGGTGCTGGTGAGCCTTGATAAACATCGGGTGTCCATAAATGGAACGGTGCTAAAGACAATTTAAAACAAATCGCAATCACAATCATGCCAACGCCAAAAGTGGCTAAATGGCCGATGGGTGCACCACCGCCTAATTGTTCGCTGACACCTGAGAAGGCTAATGTGCCTGTTTGGGCATAAATTAACGCCATACCAAACAACATAAAAGCAGAAGCTGTTGCGGATAACACCATGTATTTGATGCCACTTTCTAAGGAGCGACTACGATGATGAGTATAAGCCACCATGCCATAGACAGGCACAGACATTAACTCTAAACCAATAAAGAACGAAGCCATGTGCCGACTACAAACCAATACCAAAGCACCTGCGGTTGCAATCAACAACAACAAATACATTTCTTCACGGTTGTTTTTGTAACTATCAATAAAAGCATGGGTTAAGGTGGAACAAGCCAATGCTGCCACCAAAATCAAAGCCATATAAAAATAAGCAAAATTATCAACGACCAATAATGGCGTAATGGCTGTTGGTGCTGTACCTTGCCAAACTAAAGCAATCACTGAAGCCAAGGCAAGGTTTAAACCCACCACTGTGATCGTTGCATTCCACCAATGATGACGCAAGAAGGCAATTGCCAACATCACCACAACCGTTGTTGCACCCAAAATGCCAACTGGCAACAGAGGTAAAAAAGTCTCAAAAGTCAGATTCATAATAACCTCAGGGAGCCAATGTGGGTGCTGGGGTATTGATTACAGCAGGCACAGTGATGGCTTTTGGAGCATAAATTTGCTCAATTCGTGCCATTGATGCTTGCGAAACATTTAATACAGGTTGTGGATATAAACCTAAAAACACCAAGATACCCACTAAACTGACCACTAATGCCAATTCACGACCTGATAAATCAGGCAATTTTTCGTCAGATTTTGCCTGACCAAATAAGGCACGGTGGATCATAATTAAGGAGTAAACACCTGCCAAAATTAAACTAGCAGTGGCAATAATGGTGATTAACGGCACAACCTTAAATGCACCCAACAAAATCAAGAATTCACCAATAAAGTTTGCTGTACCAGGAATCCCTAATAAAGCGGCGGCAAATACCATTAATAACGCAGGTAAATAGCTAAAACGTCCCCACAAACCACCCATTTCACGCAAGTCACGGGTGTGGATACGCTCATACAATTGGCCAGATAAAATAAACAAACCACCTGCACAAATACCATGTGCCAACATCTGAATCACTAAACCTTGTAAGGTTAATAAGTTACCAGAGTAGATACCAATCAACACAAAACCCATGTGGGAAATACTGGTATAAGCAATTAAACGTTTAATATCGGTTTGGGCAAAAGCCAAGAATGCACCATAAAACACGCCAAAAATACCCAACCACATGGCGATTGGCGTAAATTCAGCAGAGGCATTCGGGAAGAATGGCAAACCAAAACGCAATAAACCATAAGCCGCTGTTTTTAACAAAATACCTGCTAAGTCAACACTACCTGCGGTAGGGGCTTGGGCATGGGCATCTGGCAACCAAGAGTGAACTGGCACAATCGGTAACTTAACGGCAAAAGCGACAAAGAACGTTAACATTAAGGCCATTTCTAAATTAGGTGACATGTATTGATGTGCACCTAATAAGGCATCGTAATCAAAACTTAATACGCCTGTTGCTTGGTAATTGACTAACACTAAAGCCAAAATACCCACCAACATAATCAAGCCGCCAGCTTGGGTAAAAATAAAGAACTTATTAGCTGCATAAATACGGCTTTTACCATCAGAGCCTGCATGCCCCCATAAGGCAATTAAGAAATAAACAGGAACTAACATCATCTCCCAAAAGAAGAAGAATAAGAACATGTCTAAAGAAATGAATACGCCAATAACACCACCCAAACTCCATAATAAGTTAAGGTGGAAGAAGCCAACATGACGTTGAATTTCTGTCCAAGAACAGCCAATGGCCATAATACCCAATAAGCCTGTTAACATGACCATGAGCAAAGACAAGCCATCTAAAGCCAAATGGATACTCACACCTAAGTGAGGAATCCATGTATAACGCTCTTCTAATTGCCAATGAGGCGCTGTTCCAACAGTTGCATTTGCTAAAGAGTAATCACCCTGCATCCACAACTGACAACCTAAACCCAACACGGCTGCCATACTAATCAAGGCAATCCAGCGTGGAACACCGAGGCCAAGCTTTTCGCCGACCCAACACAAGAAACCACCAATAAAGGGGATTAAAATCAGTGCTGAAAGAATCATGGTCTTGACTTAGCCTCTTAGATTTAATTGTAGATACAACACCATGCCTAGCACTAAAACTGCACCAAGCAATACACTGGCTGTGTACCAACGTAAACGGCCATTTTCGGATGTGCTGACGGCACTATGTCCTAAACGGGCAAGACGGGGAATCAAACCAATGGCTTTATCAATACCGTCATGACGATTTAAATGGGCAATCAATAAATAAGGCTTAATGAATAACCAGTTATATAACCAGTCAAAACCCCAACCATTCATCCACAAACGAGACAAGGCATTACCCACTGCACTATTTGCTAAAGCAGTTGGAACACGACGTTCACCCATAAATAACGCAGCACCAATCGCCAAGCCTACTAAACCTGTACCAATGGCTAAGATTTCAACAAAATGTTTGGTTTCTTCGCTAATTGGACTGGCAAAGGCTGGCAATACACCTTCTAAAGGTTGGTGAATAAATGCACCTACGCCAGTAGATAACACTAATAACACCCCTAAAGGTAACCAGTAAGAAACGCCATGAATTTCATGGGCATGACCATTTTCTTTGCCGTGGAACACAATATAAATTAAGCGGAAGGTATAAATAGAGGTAAACAAAGCACCGACTAAACCTGCCCAAAATAAATCGGTATTACCACTGGCGTAGGCTTGTAACAAAATCGCATCTTTACTATAAAAGCCTACAGTGATGAATGGGAACGCTGCCAATGCACCGCCACCAATCAAGAAACAGGCATAGACAAAAGGAATCTTTTTGTACAAACCGCCCATTTTGAAAATGTTTTGCTCATGGTGACAAGCAATAATTACCGCACCTGCGGATAAGAACAATAAAGCTTTAAAGAAGGCATGAGTCATTAAGTGGAAAATTGCCGCATGCCATGCACCCACACCCAAAGCTAAGAACATATAACCAATTTGGCTCATGGTTGAATAAGCCAACACACGTTTGATGTCGGTTTGCACTAAAGCGGAGAAGCCTGCTAATACTAAGGTGACTGCACCCACCACACCCACTAAGTGCAAAACTTCTGGAGTCATTAAGAACAAACCATGAGTACGTGCAATTAAATACACACCAGCGGTAACCATTGTTGCTGCGTGGATCAATGCAGAAACAGGTGTTGGGCCAGCCATCGCATCCGCCAACCATGTTTGTAACGGTAATTGCGCTGATTTACCCACCGCACCACCTAATAACATTAAGGTAGCAAAGACCAACATCGGGTCATTAGCTTGCCAATGGGTTGGTGCTAATTTAACGATTTGCTGAATGTCTAAAGTGCCTAGTTCTTTAAATAAAATAAATAAACCAATGGCCATAAACACATCACCCACACGCGTGACGGTGAATGCTTTAATCGCTGCTTCGCCATTGGCTTTGTCAAAATAGTAGAAACCAATTAATAAATAACTACAAACGCCTACCCCTTCCCAACCTAGGTACAACAGCACTAAGTTGTCACCTAACACCAATAACAACATACTGGCAACAAATAGGTTCATATAAGAGAAGAAACGCTCAAAGCCATTTTCACCACGCATATACCATGAGGCAAATAAGTGAATGAAAAAGCCAACACCCGTTACTACACCCAACATGGTTAAGGACAAACCGTCTAAATGCAAACCAAAACTGGCGTTAAAGTCGCCAATTTGCATCCATGTCCACAAGGTTTGCACATAAGAGCCGCCTTGTGGCACGTTTTGTAAGAAGTCCATGCCCACATATAAAGCTGTCAAAGCGGATAAGCCCATCGAGCCAACACCAATCACTGCCGCGACGTTTTCAGACAAACGTTGGCGGAATGAGGCTAACAACAAAAATCCCACTAAGGGGAAAACAAAGGTTAAATAAAGTAAGTTCATCCGCGCATCTCACTTGCCACATCAATATCGAGCGAATGATGGCGACGATAAAACTGCAACACAATGGCCAAGCCAATGGCAGCTTCGGCAGCAGCTAAGGTTAAAATTAAGATAAACATGACTTGGCCATCAGGTTGTGCCCAACGACTACCTGCAACAACAAACGCTAAGGCTGCTGCATTCATCATCACTTCTAAACACATCAACATAAAGAGGATATTACGGCGCACAATCACGCCAACTAACCCCAGTACAAAGAGCGTGGCCGCGAGTGCCAAACCGTGCTCCATGGGTATTGCTATCATACCTGTACCGCCTTTTTGCCTAGGCGCACTGCGCCATTTAATTTGAAATCGTTAATTAATCTTCGTGTTTGCCTAAATGGTAAGCTGCCACTAAAGCCCCTAATAATAATAATGAGGCTAATTCGACCACCAACAGATAAGGGCCAAATAACGACACCCCGACTGCTTTGGCATCAACCATTTGATACCCTGTTTGATGGTCATGGCTTTGACTTAACAAATACACCATTTCGGCTAATAAAATACCTGCTAAAGCACTTGCACCAAACCACGCTTGTGGACTCATCCATTGCTTTTCTTGGTTAACTGTGTGTTGTCCCAAATTGAGCATCATCACCACAAACACAAACAACACCATAATTGCGCCTGCATAAACAATGATTTCGAGCGCTCCCGCAAATGGTGCACCCAACATAAAGAAAATCATGGCCACGGCTAATAAAGACACAACTAAGTTTAATAACGCATGAATTGGGTTGCTGTTGCTAATCACACGCACCGTACTAAATACGGCAATGGCAGCAACGAGATAAAAAAGTATCATTTCCATTTTTAACCTCGGCTTATGGCAACAAGCTTTTAACGTCAACAGGAGCTGATTCGTTTTGGGCTTCGCCTTTGGCTTTACCCGCAACCGCCATACCTGAGACACGATAGAAGTTATAGTCTGGATTTTTACCGCCACCCGAAATTAATAAGTGTTCTTTTTCATACACTAAATCTTGACGATTAAATTCAGCCATTTCAAAGTCTGGTGTTAATTGAATCGCGGTGGTTGGGCAAGCTTCTTCACACATGCCACAAAAAATACAGCGTGAGAAGTTAATACGGAAAAACTCTGGATACCAACGACCATCGGCGGTTTCTGTTTTCTGTAAGGAAATACAACCTACAGGACAAGCAACCGCACACAGGTTACAGGCCACACAACGCTCTTCACCATCAGGATCGCGGGTTAAGACGATACGACCACGATAACGTGGTGGTAAATAGACTTTTTCTTCTGGGTATTGAATGGTGTCACGCTTACGAAAGCCATGACTAAATACCATAAGCATACTGCGGACTTGTGTCCCTGCGCCTTTGATAATAGAAATTAAATTCATGCTGCTGAACCCCATGTCAAAATCACGGCGGCGGTTACTAAAAGATTGAGTAACGTGACGGGCAAACAAAATAACCAACTAAATTTCATCACTTGGTCATAACGCGGACGCATCAACGAGCCACGGACTAACACAAATAACATGATGAAAAAGGCAGTTTTACCAGCAAACCAAAGAAATGGTGGAATAAAATCTAAGAAGGAAAATAATGGCAACCAACCACCCAAAAACAAGGTCGTTAACATGGCTGAAACCACAACTACCGCCACATATTCACCCACGAAGAACATACCCCATTTCATACCAGAGTATTCAATATGATAACCGTCAGCCAATTCTTGTTCGGCTTCGGGTTGGTCAAATGGATGACGGTGAGTCACCGCAATACCTGCGACTAAGAAGGTACAAAAGCCCAAGAACTGCGGAATAATGTTCCACATACCTTGTTGGGCTTCAACAATTTCACGCATATTAAACGAGCCAGCTTGGGCAACAACACCCATTAAGGCTAAGCCCATAAACACTTCATAACTCAAGGTTTGTGCGGCAGCACGTAAACCACCTAATAACGAGTATTTGTTATTAGATGACCATGCCGCAAACATCACGGAATAAACCGCTAAGCCTGCCATACCAAAGAAGAATAACAAACCAATGTTTAAATCAATTACCCCCCATGTGGGTGTAATCGGTACAACCGCCATCGACAACAACACGGTTCCCATGGCAATCGCTGGTGCTAATCTAAAGGTTAACTTATCCGCAAAGGGCGGTGTCCAGTCCTCTTTGAAGAACATTTTGAGCATGTCGGCAGCAATTTGGAACATACCATAAGGGCCAACACGGTTTGGGCCATAACGGTCTTGCCACCAAGCCAATAAACGACGCTCAATAAAACTTAATAAAGCTGCTAAAATAACCGTGGCAAGCAAAATCACCACGGCTTGTGCAACAGCGACCAAGGTCGCTACGATTTCGGGCGTAAGCCAATCAAACATTATGCGCCCTCCCCTGTTACTGTCACCCATTCATTACCTTGAACCACAGGCACACCCGCTAAACCGATCGGTAAACCAATCGTACCTTCGGCTTGGGCTTCATCAATACGTGCGGTTAATTTAAGCAATTTCATGTTTAAACCAACAATAACCGTTTGATGATCGGCAACACGCAAACGTTGAGCATCGGCGGTGGCTAAAGACACATAAGCTTGTGGAAGTCGGCTTTCCATGACTGGTGCACGTGCGGATAATTCATCGCTACCAAAAATATGATGAATCGGTTGCACTAAGAATTTATCGGCAGCAGGGGTAAACGCAGCAGGAATGTTTTTGGCATAACCGCCCGCTTGACGTGGCACGTTATCAAACAAACGTACACCCGCATCACCTGAACGTAAATGGCCACCCACTTCATCTTGGAATTTGTTCCATGCTTGTGGAGAGTTCCAACCTGGTGCCCACGCAAACGCGGTCAACGCGCCTGCGTTTTGTGTGCCAACGTAGCCTTCCATCGAGAACGCTAAAGCACTGTCTTGGTCTTGGGGTTGACGCGGTTCATGGACGCTGATGTTGGCACGCATTGCCGTACGACCACTATAACGACGTGGTTCACGCGCTAGTTTTAAGCCTTTAATACGGAACGAAGCATCAGGTGCAGCGTCTTTAATGGCGGCTAAACTTGGTACACCCACCACTAAGCTATCAATCACTTCGTCTAGTTGTGTCCAGTTAATGTCTGCGCCAACAATGCCAGTTTGCACCGCATGCAACCAACGCCAGCCTTCTTTGACTTGCTGTTCTGGCTTGTAATAAGAGGCTTCATAGACTTGGAAGAAACGTTGGGCACGGCCTTCGTTGTTAACCACTGTGCCATCGCCCTCAGCAAAACTAGCTGCCGACAAGACGATATGTGCTTTGTCAGTGGTTGCGGTTTGTTGATGATCCAACACAATCACTTGTTTGGTGGCTTGTAATGCCGCATCAACCACACCGGCAGGCAGACGACGATATAAATCGTTTTCGACAATCACGACTGCATCATAATGAGCTGCTTTTAAGCTCGCCAACGCTGTATCTAAGTCTTGGCCACCCAATAAGCTAACACCCAAGCTATTCACTTCAGGAACAACTAAAGTAATGGCGGCTTTTTTACCTTTAACTAATAATGCTTGTACAATATTAGCGGCTGCTAACAATAAATCTTCGCTGGCTGCCGATGTTCCAGCCACAACTAAAGGTTGATCAGCTGCTAATAAATCTTCAGCAATCTTTTTCGCCCAAGCTAAGGCTTCAACGCTCATATTCGGGACGGCAGGTGCATTGCTATCAATCGCATGCGCTACGGCAAAACCTAAACGTGCTTGGTCAGGAATCGCCGCAAAACAGGTTTCTTGCGCCACATCATCTAAACGTGTGCCGCTTAAACTGGTGATATACAGCGGTGACAACTCATGCTGAGCAATGTTTTTGACCGCTAATTGATGCCAATCACTGGTTTTACGCTGGGCAGCTAATTGTTCTGCTTTGTTTTTGATGCTTTGACGTAAAGCTAAGGCAATACGTGGTGCTGTTTGGGTGACATCTTCACCCAACACCAAGACTGCATCTTTATCTTCAATCGCACGTAACGATGGCGTATCAACACCTTCAGTTTGCAAAATTTTGCTGACTAAGGCGACACGAGCTTGTTCAGCCGCGGTCATGCCTGTCGCAAAGTTGGCAGCACCAACCAACTCACGTAAGGCAAAGTTGGTTTCGAGGCTGGCGCGTGGCGAGCCAATACCTAAGACTCTTTTGCCTTTTAACTGAGCAATGGCGGTATCTAAAGCATTATCAACGCTGGTGGCAGCTAAGCTTGCACCTTGACGAATCATCGGTTGACGCGGACGATCTTCACGGTTGACATAACCGTAACCAAAACGACCACGGTCACACAAGAAGTAATGGTTTACTGCACCGTTGTAACGGTTTTCGATACGACGTAATTCGCCATAACGCTCACCAGGACTGGTGTTACAACCCACAGAACACTGTTGGCAAACGCTCGGTGCGAATTGCATATCCCACTTACGGTTATAACGTGCAGAGTGTGTTTTATCGGTGAACACACCCGTTGGGCAAACTTCAACTAAGTTACCCGAGAACTCACTTTGTAACACGCCATCTTCAGGACGACCAAAGTAAACGTTGTCATGTGCGCTATAAACGCCCAAGTCTTCGCCGCCTGCGTAGTCTTTGTAATAACGCACACAACGATAACAGGCGATACAACGGTTCATTTCATGATTAATGAACGGGCCTAAATCTTGGTTTTGATGCGTACGTTTCGTGAAGCGATAACGGCGACGGTCATGACCTGTCATCACGGTCATATCTTGCAAATGACAGTGACCACCTTCTTCACAAACTGGACAGTCATGTGGGTGGTTGGTCATTAACCATTCCACGACA
Organism: uncultured Agitococcus sp.; assembly: GCF_937920075.1. Classification (GTDB taxonomy): domain Bacteria; phylum Pseudomonadota; class Gammaproteobacteria; order Pseudomonadales; family Moraxellaceae; genus Agitococcus. The sequence goes on along the minus strand of NZ_CALETI010000172.1, from coordinate 6,901 downwards.
CTGGCGCGGAATTGTTTGGCTTCTTCGTCATCAATCGAAATAAAGGTGTTGTCGGTGGAAGGTGTCATACAAGACATCACCAAACGACCACGTTTATCTTCGGCGTTAGCATATTGCTTAACCGCACATTGACGACAAGCACCCACACTGCCCAAGGCAGGATGCCAACAAAAATAAGGAATGTCTAAACCTAAAGACAAACAGGCTTGAAGCAGGTTATCAGCACCATCAACATCATACTGTTTGCCATCTACATGAATCGTTGCCATGCCTGTTTACCCATTTATCATGGCATCTTTGGCGATGCCTTGTTCAAATTCAGAGCGGAAATACTTGAGCGCACTCATTAATGGCTCCATCGCACCTGGTGCGTGAGCACAGAAGGTTTTACCAATCCACAAATCACGAGTCAGTTTGCTTAACTGCTCAATATCATCTGGATGACCTTCACCACGTTCTAAAGCACGTAAGATTTTCACACCCCACGGCAAACCGTCACGACACGGTGTACACCAACCACAAGATTCTCGTGCAAAGAATTCTTCAAGGTTACGCAATACCGAAATCATGTTTTGTTTGTCATCAACCACCATAATTAAGCCAGTCCCCATACGGCTGCCTGCTTTCATAATGGTGTCGTAATCCATGGCTAAATCGAGATGTTCGGGCATTAAAAAGTCGGTTGATGCGCCACCGGGTAACCAACATTTTAGGTTAAGGCCATCTTTCATACCGCCTGCATGCACTTCTAACAATTCACGCGCGGTAGTGCCAATCGGTAACTCCCAAACGCCTGTACGTTTAGCACGACCAGAAACACCATATAATTTAGTGCCTGCATCGGGACTTTTGCCTTCAGACAAACCTTTAAACCATTCAGCACCACGCATAATGATTGGTGCGATGTTACATAAGGTCTCAACGTTGTTAACAATCGTTGGTTTACCCCATGCCCCAGCAATTTGTGGGAACGGTGGTTTGGCGCGTGGATTAGCACGACGGCCTTCTAAAGAGTTAATTAATGCGGTTTCTTCACCACAAATATAACGCCCTGCACCTGTATGAACATATAAATCCATACTCCAACCCGAGCCTAAAATATTGTTACCTAAGTAACCTGCAGCTTTGGCTTGTTCAATGGCCGCATTTAAGCGATCTGCCGCTAAAATATATTCGCCACGCAAGAAGATATAAGCGCGTGTTGCTTGAATGGCATAACCTGCCACAATCATCGCTTCCACTAATTGATGGGGCAATTTTTCCATCAATAAGCGGTCTTTGAATGTACCCGGTTCCATTTCATCGGCGTTACAGACGAGGTATTTTACCCCTGCGTCTTCGCCCATCGGAATCAAGCTCCACTTTACGCCTGTGGGGAAGCCTGCACCGCCCCGTCCGCGTAAATTGGCATCTTTGACCAGTTTTTGTACGTCTTGTGGCGACATCTGTTTAATGGCTTTGTGGACTGCGGCATAACCTTCTAAAGACTCATAGGTCTTAATATCGGTAATGGCCTCGCCATGCTGGAGTCGCCATGTTAATGGCCGAGTGTCGGCAGAAACCACTGTCATTGGTACTGCTCCAATAAAGAAGAAACTTGTTCGATGCTGACTGGCCCGTGGGTGTCTTCGTTAATCATTAACGTTGGCCCTTTGTCACAGTTACCTAAACAGCAAATGGGTAATAAGGTAAAACGGTTATCTGGCGTGGTTTGGCCATAGTCGATGTTTAATTGTTGTTTAATTTCAGCAATTAAATCTTCATAACCTGTTAAAAAACAACCGATACTGTCGCAAACCATAATCACGTTTCTGCCGACTGGCTTACGAAAAATCTTGTTATAAAAGGTGGCAACGCCATCGACATCAGCCGCAGGGATTTTAATAATATCGGCAATGGCATAAATGGCACTGTCAGGTACCCAACCATGCTTCTTTTGCACAATTTTTAGCGCATCAATAGACGCCGCACGCGAGTCTTCATAATGCTCTAGCGCATGTTCAATATCGTGACGCTCTTGTTCGGACATCACATAACCGTCAGTAAATTTGGGACGGCGACTAGTACAAATAATCATTTTTTCAAGCCTCTCTAAGAACTTACATACCCCCCTGCCTTTGGCATCCCCCCTTAACAAGGGGGGACTGAGGGGGGTGCAATACGCAAGTTCAGCTCTTAACGGTCAACGTCAGCCATCACAAAGTCGATACTGGCTAAATAAGCAATCAAATCTGGAATCATGCTGCCATTAATCACCGATGGAATTTGCTGTAAATGGGCAAAACTGGGTGTACGAATCCGTGTACGATAACTCATGGTGGCGTTATCGCTGGTTAAGTAGTAACTATTGATACCTTTGGTTGCCTCAATCATTTGACTGGCTTCACCTGCGGGCATGACTGGCCCCCACGATACACTCAAGAAGTGGGTAATCAAGGTTTCAATGTGTTGTAAGGTTTTTTCTTTGGGTGGTGGACAGGTTAACGGATGGTCAGCCTTATAATCACCTGCAGGCATATTTTCTAAACACTGCTTGATAATACGAATACTTTGACGCATTTCTTCGATACGCACCAAACAACGGTCGTAGGCATCGCCGTTATGGGCAATTGGCACTTCAAAGTCAAAGTTTTCATAACCAGAGTATGGACGTGCTTTACGCAAATCGTAATCAATACCTGTGGCACGTAAACCCGCACCTGTCACACCCCATGCAATAGCTTGTTCGCTGTTGTATTGGGCAGTCCCAATGGTACGGGCACGCAAAATACCATTTTTAATCGCGGCTTTGACGTATTCATCCAAACGTTTTGGCAACCATTCGACAAACTCACGGACTAATCTGTCCCAACCTTGCGGTAAATCGTGGGCAACACCACCAATACGGAACCATGCAGGGTGCATACGACCGCCTGTAATCGCCTCGATGACATCGTAAGCCTTCATACGGTCGGTAAACATAAAGAAAATGGGGGTCATGCCGCCCACGTCTTGAATATATGTACCCAAGAACAATAAATGACTGGTAATACGGAAGAATTCCGCCATCATCACCCGAATGGTTTGTACGCGTGCAGGCACTTTAATTCCTGCCAACTTTTCAACAGCCAAGACATAGGGCAAGTTGTTCATTACCCCACCGAGGTAGTCGATACGGTCGGTATAAGGAATAAAACTATGCCATGATTGGCGTTCGGCCATTTTTTCTGCGCCACGATGGTGATAACCAATATCTGGTACACAATCAATGATTTCTTCACCATCTAATTGCAAGACGATACGAAACGCACCATGTGCAGAAGGATGGTTAGGACCTAAGTTGAGGAACATAAAGTCCTCATCTTTGGTGCCACGTTTCATGCCCCACTCTTCAGGGTTAAAACGTAAGGCTTCTTGCTCAGCATCTTGTTTGGCGGCATCGAGCATGAACGGATCAAATTCGGTAGCACGTGCTGGATAATCTTTGCGTAAAGGATGACCTGTCCATGTACGTGGCAACATAATACGCACTAACAGAGGGTGGCCATCAAACTCAATACCAAATAAGTCCCACACTTCACGCTCATACCAGTTGGCATTTGGCCAAATGTTAATAACGGACGGTACATGTAAGCTATCAGCAGATAATGCGACTTTAATCCGCACATCACTATTACGCTCAATAGAGAGTAAATGATAGAACACGGTAAAGTCAGCCGCAGGCAAACCATAACGATGTTGACGTAAGCGTTCATCCATCGCACTTAAGTCATATAACATGCTATAAGGGCGGGAAACGTGACGCAAAAAACGCAAGACTTCGACTAATTTATCACGCCCCACCCATAAGGTTGGAACATCATCTTTAGTCGCTTGCAGCACAAAAGTTTCGGCACCAAATTGGGCGTATAACTCACGCACCACTTCAGGCAACTGGGTATCAGCAGTATGTTCGGCCATCTATCAAATCATCACTTGATGAGCGCTTCCATGATTACTGGCATGCAACTCTCTGAGACTTAGCCTTTATTGTCCACACCCACGCTTAAAGCTTGAGTATAGACAATACTAAATCTTATCGTTGGCTACCTAACCGTCGGTAAACACTCGTAAAACGCTTAATTTAGACTTGGTCTGGAGTACGCAAGTTGGTGACTTGGATACGTTCCGCTTGTTTAACGTCACGCTCGGCTGGCATTACAGGGCGATAAACGCCTTGATCACCACCGACCCATGTTAATGGGCGACGTTCTTTACCAATCGATTCTTGTAATAACATTAAACCTTGCAAAAAGGCTTCGGGACGTGGTGGACAACCGGGAATGTATAAATCCACAGGCAAAAACTTATCCACACCTTGTACCACAGAATAAATATCGTACATACCACCCGAATTAGCACAAGAACCCATAGAGATAACCCATTTTGGCTCTAACATTTGCTCATATAAACGTTGAACAACAGGTGCCATCTTGATAAAACAAGTACCTGCCACCACCATTAAGTCAGCTTGACGGGGTGAGGCACGAATAACTTCTGCACCAAAACGGGCTAAGTCATGCGGCGCAGTAAAGGCAGTTGCCATTTCGACATAACAGCACGACAAACCGAAGTTATACGGCCATAAGGAGTTTTTACGCCCCCAGTTAACAGCACCATGCAACATGTCTTCGAGTTTGCCCATATAAATATTTTTATGAACATGCTCTTCTAAAGGATCACGAACGATTTCTTTAGGTGCAGGATAACGCTGTTGCGGATTGTTTGGATCAATGCGCGTTAAGGTGTAATCCATAAGTCAAAACCTCAAGATAAGGTTTGTTGGCGAGGCTTTTGTTTACGGCGACGTGCTTCGGCAGTCCAATCCAATGCGCCCAACTTCCAGATATAAACCAAACCTGCTAACAAGACAAAAATAAAAATGAAAGCTTCAATAAATCCGGCCCAACCACTTTCTCGTACTGATACAGCCCATGCATATAAAAACAGAGCTTCAATATCAAAAATCACGAAAAACATGGCAATTAAATAGAATTTGGCAGAAAAACGAATACGTGCGCCGCCTGCTGGCACAATACCTGATTCAAACGGCTCATTGGTGGCACGACCTTTAGCTTTTCCCCCTAACCAAACGGGAATCGCCAACATAAAGGTGCAAATAAAAACAATACCAAAAATATAAATGGCAAAAGACCAGTTATGCGCCATTGCATCAACAGGGGACATGCAGGGGACTCCTAGCACTCAAAGCGGGGAAATAGATTTGACAGCAACTCAACTTACAAAGCAACCCTACAAGGATTATGCCTAAAGAGACAAAGTCCATAAGCTTTGTTACATACAATTACATATATTGTACTACAGTTATGATTATTTGTTCTAGATGGTGAAGATAAGAGTTTTTAACCGATTTCCCTACTGCAACTTACGCCGCAGCAAGGACAAGGCCAAAGTTACAATTGTTAATCTTTGCGTATTGGAAACATTAAAGGTGCTTGTGGGTCGTTATATTGCGGCAGAAACAACATTCTTCTTAAGCCCATCATATTAGCATAAGGGCCTTTACCCTGAACAAAATTAACCGCCCAGCTTGGTGCATTACCACCAGGATGAATAAATCCTTCAGACTCTAGACGTGTGGTATTTTTATCAATTGGTGTCCATTTTACGGTGTAGTTTTCGGCCAACATACGCACATAAGGCGGACGTGCTGGCAAATAATCGGGTAAGGCATCAAATTTTAACAACACATAAGGCTGTTTTTTGGTGATTGGATCAATGGTGACTTTTAAAATAACATCACGATCTGGAGTACCCACAGGCGCATCGTGCACCATATAAAAGATATATTCCCGATCACTAATTTTCTTTAAAAACTTTGCTTCAGTGACGGCAAAATACCAACGAGGAAAGGAATCAATATCAAACTGAATACGTGCTAAGGTTTCAACAGGTGCTTCAAGTACTGCTTCTACTCTAAAAGAACGAACAGCCTGACCTTCTTCATTTTTGACATACACTTGAATATTATGACGTTTATCGCTTTTATATAAACGCCATTCTTTTTTATCGCCTGTGTCTCGTAATTCGTCTAAATCACCTGCTGCTAATGCAGTCGTCGTTGTTGCTAATAAACTCGCCAATAATAATGTACGCTTAAACATAACCAAGGCCTAGGATTGTACTTACTATGTCCTTACCTTAAAAAATTTATCAATCATTCGACAAATCTGTAGCAAACATTGTCTTAAGACTTACACAACTATCACTATTTGTTTGCATTTCAATTGAGCATAGTCGAAGTAACGGTTTCACGCTCACAAGATGTGTTAGTTTGGGTAAAACACGTCAGTCCTATGTCTTTAATAAATATGGATAGCTTTTAAACAAATTGCAAATTCAATTTGTTTAAAAGCATCTTTCTCTAAAGGCTATCCAATTAATTTTATCTATTTAAAGACCAAACTATTAGCGAAAGTTATGACTAATGGTATTTTGGATTAATTGCTTACCGGGAAAATCGGTCATTAAAATACCAACACGACCATAAGTAGTGCCTGCTAAACGTTCACTCGCCAAACGATTTGTGCCTTCAAAAGCAATGGTACAAATGCCAATAAAACAAGCGACACGCGGAAAGTCTGGATAAGACGATTTAAAACCTGGGGTGGTTAAACCTGTTGATAATAACGGAGCTCCCGTTTGTGGCGAGCTATTACCAGAGGCAATAAAATAGGGAAATGAACCACCAGAGGCACTCAAATAATTCATATAAATAGTGCCATAACTGCCTTGGCTGGCATTGGCTAAGTGATTTTTAACTTTTGTCCATTTGCTATATAAATCCCAATTTGTCGTCACACTATAATCGTCTTGAATATTGAGCGAGCTGTAATAAATACCCCATGTTTTATAGCCAGAA
>NZ_CALETI010000171.1 GCF_937920075.1 uncultured Agitococcus sp. | reverse complement strand
ACAAGGATTATCCCTACAAAACTTGCTCTCTCCCTTCGACTCCGCTCAGGGAGCAGAGTCGTGGTGGCTGAGCGAAGTCGAAGCCTACTTCACATCAAAAATCTTACCGCGATTAATAATGTTGTTGGGGTCAAACGCCAATTTAATCGCTTGTAAATAAGCAATTTCTTCAGGGCTACGGCTATAGTCCAAATATGGCTTTTTGGTCATACCCACACCATGCTCTGCCGAGATAGAACCATTGTACTTTTGCACCGTTTCAAACACCTTCTTATTAACCACTTGGCATTTGCCAAAAAACTCATCTTTGGTCAAATTGGCTGGTTTTAAGATATTCAAGTGCAAGTTACCATCACCAATATGACCAAACCAAACAATATCAAAGTCTGGATAGTTTTCTTGCACAATGGCATCAATATCGGCAATAAACGCAGGAACGTGGGTAATCAATACCGAAATATCATTTTTGTACGGTGTATATTTGGCAATCGTTTCAGAAATATCTTCACGCAAACGCCACAAGTTTTGGGCTTGGGTTTCGTTTTGACTCATCACCCCATTAATCACCCAACCCTCTTCCATACATTGCTCAAACACTTGCATGGCTTGTTCTTCAATAGCAGGCGATAAGGCTTCAAATTCTAACAACGCATAAAACGGTGTTGCTTCAGGAAAGGCACGCTGTACGTCACCACTGGCAGTCACACATTGCACCGCTAAATCAGAGAAAAACTCAAACGCCGTTAAATCTAACTTGGCTTGGAAAGCCGATAAAATTTTCATCACCGAGTCAAAGTCAGGCGTACCCAACACCAACACACGCAAATCACGCGGTTTACGTTCGAGTTTAATTTCTGCTTCGGTGACAAAACCCAACGTGCCTTCTGCGCCAATAAACAAATGGCGTAAGTCATAACCTGTGGCATTTTTCATCATGCCTTTATTGAGGTGTAAAATATCGCCTTTACCTGTGACCACGGTTAAACCCAATACCCACGCGCGAGTCATGCCATATTTAATAACTTTAATACCACCCGCGTTAGTGCCGATATTGCCGCCAATTTGGCTAGAACCTGCCGAGGCAAAATCGACGGGGTAATACAAACCTTGCTCATCAGCAAATTGTTGTAATTGCTCAGTCACCACCCCTGCTTGTACTTTGACCATACGGTCGGCGGGATAAAACTGAACAATTTTGTTCATACGGTCAAAACTAATCACCACCTCATTATTGGCCGCGACAGCACCTGCGGATAAGCCTGTACGACCACCTGATGGCACTAAAACAATATTTTCCTGATTCGCCAATTTGACAATCGCTTGTACTTCTTCAGTGGTTGCAGGAAAAACAATGGCACTCGCAGAGGGGGTGTAGTGTTTTGTCCAATCACAGCCCCATGTTTTTAGGCTGTCAGCATCAGTTTTAACACGAGTTTCGCCAACAATGGCTTGGAGTTGGGTAATAATGGTTGGATTTAGCATGTGTCTATTCCTAAAAAGCATTACAGCGTATTGCCTATTGGCTATACAGTATCGGCTTATGTTATCATATTCGACTTATTTTTAGGACTTACGCGGTTATCGCTTATTTATTCACATTTCAGTCGTTTTCAACGGCTTTATGTTCATAAAAACGCGCTAATTGCTGAGCAATGCGCAAGTCCTGTTATTTTTAGGACTTCGCTATTTTTGCTCAAGTCCATCGTCTTTCTCCACGGCCTTCAGGAATTGTCATGAGCCAATTGTCTTTAGATAAAGCCAAAATTCGCTTTTTGTTGTTAGAAGGTGTACACAAAAACGCCCTCGATGTATTAAGTAATAACGGCTATACCAATATTGAATACTTACGTGGTGCTCTTGATGAAGATGCGCTCATCGAAAAAATCAAAGATGTCCACTTTTTAGGTATTCGCTCTCGCACCAATGTCACCGAAAAAGTATTAGCTGCGGCTAATAAACTGATTTCCGTTGGCTGCTTCTGTATTGGTACTAACCAAGTTAACCTCAAAGCCGCCATGGAGAAAGGCATTCCCGTATTTAACGCGCCTTATTCTAATACTCGCTCTGTTGCTGAGTTAGTCTTAGGCGAAACCATTTTGTTATTACGCGGTATTCCTGAAAAGAACGCTTTAGTACATCGTGGTGGTTGGTCTAAATCTGCTGAAGGCTCTTTTGAAGCACGTGGCAAAGTTTTAGGTATTGTTGGTTACGGTAGCATTGGTACTCAGCTTTCGGTATTAGCCGAATCTTTGGGTATGCAAGTCATTTATTTTGACGTTGTCACCAAATTACCTTTAGGTAATGCTCGTCAAGTCGGTTCTATGAGCGAATTATTAGCCCAAGCTGATGTCGTTTCTTTACACGTACCCGAATTAGCCTCTACCAAAAACATGATGGGTGCTGAACAATTCGCCCAAATGAAAAAAGGTAGCATCTTCATTAATGCTGCACGTGGTACTTGTGTGGATATCGACGCCTTAGCGGCTGCTTTAGAAAGTGGTCATATTGCAGGTGCGGCGATTGACGTGTTTCCTAAAGAACCAAAAGCGAATGACGAAGAGTTTTTATCGCCATTACGCAAATTTGATAACGTTATTTTAACACCACACATTGGCGGTTCTACCTTAGAAGCCCAAGCCAATATCGGTTTAGAAGTGGCTGAGAAGTTTGCTCGTTACTCGGATACAGGCACAACCTTATCAGCAGTAAACTTCCCAGAAGTGGCCATTCCTTTACAAGCTGGCAAACACCGCTTATTGCACATCCACAACAACGTACCAGGTGTGTTATCTGCAATTAACCGTGTATTTGCCGAAAACAACATCAACATTTCTGCTCAAAGCTTAATGACTAACGAAGGAATTGGTTATTTGGTGATGGATGTTGATGCCGAATACTCTAATGTTGCTTTAGAGAAGTTACAGCAAATCGAAGGTACAATTCGTACACGCGTCTTGTATTAATCGACAATTCTGCAACAAAAAACAAAGCCCCTCAATTTGAGGGGCTTTTTATTATCCGCTACACTCCGAGCATTATTATTCAATTTTGTTCAAATTTTATGATTGCACGCCTTGCTTTAGGACTTAGCTTTTTTATACTCACTGCCTGTAGTAGCAGTGTGTTTATGCCCTATCCTATTCGTGCCGCGCAATACCAACAAGCAATCAACACAGGTGTTTTACAACCTGCCATTAATGAAACCCAAAAACAAAGCAAAAGTAGCCGTGATGGTTTATTAGCCTTACTTGAACAAGGCCGCTTGCAACAACTACAACAAAATTACAGTGCAAGCCAACAAAGTTTTGCCTTAGCCCTCAATAAACTTAATGATATTGATAACCGTGCTTTGTTATCGGTTACACATACTGCCAATCAAGGTGGCTCTTTAGTCGCTAATGACAATGTCATTCCTTATCAGAGTTATGCTTACGAACGTATTTTTGTCCATCATTATCAAGCATTAAATTATATTGCTCTCAATAAATTAGAAGATGCCCAAGTTGAAATGCGCCGAGCGCAGTTTTTACAAGACCAAGCTCAACAACAAGAACCAACAGATAACAACTCATTAAGCCAAGAAGCCCTCAGCGAATATCAACAACGTTTAAGCAATACCGAAAAATTAGCCCAACGAGTCAACTCTAGCCGCCAAAATGCTGCGCCCCTGTATTTAGCAGGATTGTTATATGAGGCTAACCGTAAATTTGACGATGCGTTAATTGATTACAAACGTGCGTTAAGCCTTGTGCCTACTAATCAGTTTTTACAAGAAGATGTAATAAGATTGGCTCGGCAATTAAATCGTAAAGATGAATTTAAAAATCTTGCCAATGTCGCCACTAAACCCGCAAAAAATAACGAAGGCACAATTGTTATTTTTTATGAAGAAGATTTTGCGCCAGCCAAAGAAGAATTATTTCTGCCCTTTCCTTGGCCAGAAGCTTGGTACACTGTGGCTTTTCCTTATTATGGTGATTCATGGCATAGCCCACAGCCGTTAACGATTCAACATACTTTTTTAAAAGATTCTTTATCCAGTCAAGTGCTGACTGATACTCAAGCTTTGGCGGCTCGTGCGCTTAAAGACAATTATGTCAGTCTACTCATTCGTCAAACCTTACGTTCACAAACCAAACACAAATTGCAACAACAAGCCCAAGATCAAGGCGGTGCAGTTTTGGGATTATTAGTCGGTGCTTATAACTTTTTGAGTGAGAATGCTGACTTGCGTAGTTGGCTCACATTGCCTCGTTTTGTCCATCTAGCAAGATTTAATTTGCCCGAAGGTGAGCAAACACTAAAACTGAATAACCAACAAACGGTTAAACTTAAGGTGAATAGCCAACAAATTCACCTTGTTTATGTTGTCAAAGCCAATAATCAATATTATGTGGCAAACTGGCCACTGTAGGAGAAAACAATGAAAACTGTATCCATTTTAGCAGCGGCGGTTTTTTTAAGTTTAAGCGGCTGTGCTAGCGTTAAATATGGTGATGCCACCGCCACCGAAACGGTTAATGAGCGTTTTGGCTCAACCGATCTGCAAATGACTGCCAAAAATATGACCGAATCGTTATTAGCCTCGCCTGTCATTGGCGAAGCCACAGCAGCCAATAAACGGCCTGTGATGTTTGTGGAAAGAATTGCCAACAAAACTGATGAACATATTGATACCGAATCGGTGTTAGACAGCATGACCACCAAACTTTTACAGTCGGGTAAAGTTCGTTTAGTGGATATGTCACGGGTTGAATCGGCACGTAGTCAATTAAAATTCCAAAACAGTGACGAACTCAGTAATCCCAAAACCGCAATTGCTTTTGGCCAAATGATTGGTGCTGAGTTTATGTTATATGGCAATTTAAGCAGCATTTATAAAGAGGCTGGTAGCACAGGCAATCCTGTCGATAAATTTACCAAAACTCGGGATGTTTATTATAAATTTACCCTTAAATTAATGAATCTAAAAACGGGTTTAGTCGAATGGCAAGACGAGCAAGAAATTCGTAAAACAGCTAAACGTGGTTTGTTGGGGATGTAAGCAAAAAAGTCTCCCCCTAACAAGGGGGAGATTTAGAGGGGGTTAGTTATCTAGCTACAAGCCTACAACTTCATTGGTTTTTACCTCAAAGGCATACACCCCAAAATATCTTTTACCTGCAACAACTGCCGAATCAAACGCGTTTTGACGATTGCCTTTGCTGTCTTTGGCCGTCACCTTTAAATAATATATGCCATTGGCTAACTTGGGCAAAATCAATTCGGTTTCGCTTAAATTTTGCTCTTTGACAATTTTGCTAAAATCTGGTGTTGTGGCAATTTGTACCGTGTAACTAACGACATCACCTTGTAAATCTGTAGAAACATCCCACCCAAAACGCATACTATTATCCGCCAACAACTCCACTGCTTGATAATATGGCATTGGATTCTCAAGTGTTGCAAAAAAATAATCGCGATGCTGTTTGGTGACCTGAGCTATTCGCGTATATTCCGTATCCCACTCCTGATTTAACAGTGCTTTATTCAAAACAGGTAAAAACTCTTTATCAGGTATAATGGTCACTAAGGGTTGCACCAACGTTTTATAGTTGTCTAACTTCGCTTTAATTTTAGCCTCAGTTAAATAATTGTTATAAAGCTCGTCAACGGCAAGTTTTAGCTCAGCCAAATGTTTAGGGTCTTGTAAAAAGCGTCGATGAAGGGAGACACTCCACCAATCAGCAATGGTAATTTGCCAAGGCGCATACAAAAATGTGGCAACTTTTTGGTCTGGCTGGTTTTCAAAACCAAAAGCCAGCTGATAAAGGAACTTTTATTCCGATTGAAATTGGTGGATACAATACTTATATAGGGAAATCTTATGGTGAAATAGCCGCCGAAAGCCGTAGCCAGCACAAAAGCCAAGGTTTTGGTAGTGCCAAACAACGTGGCGAATACTTTGAATATTTTAAACCCATTAAAGGCGATACTGTAGGGTTGAAAGACATTTTTGAAGGCATTGATTTTAGTTGGA
>NZ_CALETI010000170.1 GCF_937920075.1 uncultured Agitococcus sp. | reverse complement strand
GCTAGTCCTTTAGCGCATCCTGTCCGTCCCGAATCATTTATTGAAATCAATAATTTTTATACCGCAACGGTGTATGAAAAAGGTGCGGAAATCGTCAGAATGCTACATACTGTATTAGGGGTAGACGCTTTTAGAAAAGGTACTGATTTATATTTTAGCCGCCACGATGGCCAAGCGGTGACTGTTGAAGACTTTGTCCAAGCCTTAGCAGATGCCAATCAACAAGATTTAAGCGCGTTTATGCAATGGTACAGACAGCCTTGCACACCTGTATTGACTGTAACCACAGATTACAATGCGCAAGCACAAAGCTATAGTCTAAGTATTAGCCAACAAACACCTGCCAAACAAGGTTATCCGAATCCTGAGTATTTACCGATTCCCATTAAGTTAGCCTTGTTTGACCAACACACAGGCCAAGCGATTGCTTTACGTTTGCAAGGTGAGACACAGGCCATAGGCAAAGAGCGCGTGTTAATTGCGGACAAAGCGCAACAAACATGGACTTTTGTTGATGTTGAACAAGCCGTTGTGCCTTCGTTATTACGCGATTTTTCTGCACCTGTGGTCTTGGATTATCAAAGTTCTAATGCGGAATTATTGTTCTTAATGCAGCATGACAATAATGGTTTTAATCGTTGGTTGGCCGCACAAAGTCTGTATGAGCGTTTATTGTTGGCGATGATTGCTAATATTGACCAACAACAAGAACCGTTAACAGGTTTAGCCATTGATGAATTGTTAACAGGCTTAGCTGCTTTTTTACCCACTTTAGCACAACAAGATGCTGCTTTAGCGGCAAAAATCCTCAGTTTACCCACCGAAAATTATTTGGCCGAAAAGGTGGCGGTGATTAACCCAAGCCATATCGCCCAAGCCAGAGAAATCTTGCAACAAGCGATTGCCAATGCTTTAGTTGATTTTTTCCGTACGCAATATATGGCCTTCACGCAAGCTAGCTATGTTTATAACAGCGCGGCGATTGCTCAGCGTTCATGGCGTGATCAGTGTTTACATTATTTATTGCAATCTACAGCAAGCACAGATGCACAAACTTTAGCTGCGCAGCAATACCAACAAGCTGACAATATGAGTGCGCGCATGAGTGCTTTGCGTGGTTTGGTCTATAGTCAAGCAGCACAAGCAAGCAGCGCATTAGGGGATTTTTATCAACGTTTTGTTGATGAAGCTTTAGTGGTTGATAGTTGGTTTGCCGTACAAGCCACCAATGCTAAAGCCAGTTTGAGTGATATTGAGCAATTATGTGCCCATTCTGCCTTTACCTTGACCAATCCTAATCGTTTACGCTCGGTGGTGGCGCAATTTGCTAATGCTAACCCTGTGTTATTTCATCAAGCAGACGGAGCAGGCTATCAATTTGTCGCTAACAAAATTGCTGAGTTAGATAAAATTAACCCACAAATTGCCTCTCGTTTGTTGGGGGCGTTTAGTAAATGGAAACGTTTAGAGGCCATTCGTCAGCAACAAGCAAAAGCAGCATTAGAAGGTTTAAAAGCACAAAAGTTATCTAATGATACCTTTGAAACCTTAAATAGGTTGTTGGCTTAGCACTATTATTAGCTTATGTTGGATGGATACTATTGACTCAAAGGCCAGTTTAAAACTGTACTTTAAGCCAATAGTATTTTTTTATAAAACAGAGTAAAACAATATTCTAGTTTTTACTTACAGGCTTATACCTTTTTCATGTCTAATCCTGCCTTAATTGACGGCTTTGGTCGTCAAATTACTTATGTCCGTTTATCGGTGACGGATCGTTGTGATTTTCGCTGTGTGTATTGCATGAGCGAAGACATGGTGTTTTTGCCTCGTCAACAAATTTTAAGCCTAGAAGAGCTTTATCGTGTAGGACGCGTTTTAGTGAGCTTAGGGGTTAGCAAAATTCGTTTAACGGGCGGTGAACCCTTAGTTAGACAAAATATAGTTTGGCTAGTTGAAAAGCTAGCAAGTTTACAAGGCTTAAAAGAACTAACCTTAACGACCAATGGTTCACAACTTGCCCGTTTAGCGAAACCGCTTAAAGAAGCGGGGCTATCGCGTATTAATATTAGCTTAGATAGTTTGCAAGAAGATCGTTTTCGTGACATGACCCGAACTGGCAAATTATCCGAAGTGCTTGCAGGTATTGAAGCTGCCCAACAAGCAGGTTTTCAACACATTAAATTAAATAGTGTGATTTTAAAAGGCAAAAATGACGATGAGATTTTAGACTTAGTCAATTTTATTCGGCAAAATCAATTAGATATAGCCTTTATTGAAGAAATGCCATTAGGTGTCATTACCGAGCATCAACGTGCTGAAACCTATATCAGCAATGACCAAGTTCGCCATAGCATAGATCAATTTTATCCGTTAACTGCTGTTTCTGAATCCACAGGTGGGCCAGCTCGTTATTATCATATGAGCGATAGCAACAGTCGTGTGGGTTTTATTTCACCGCATAGTCACAATTTTTGTGGCTCATGTAATCGAGTGCGAGTCACGGCAGAAGGGCGTTTGTTATTATGTTTAGGCAATGAACATTCTGCCGATCTAAAAGCGCCATTACGCAACTTTCCTAATGACGATCAACCATTAATTGATACTTTATTTAACGCATTACCCTTAAAGCCCGAAAAGCATCATTTTGATTTAAACGATGAGCCGCAAATTGTGCGTTTTATGAATATGACAGGCGGATAATATTGTAGGTAGTTGTGTTCCCTGAGCGAAGTCGAAGGGTTTGTTTTACAGTAATATACTATACACTCCCTAAATTGTTGGGAGACAATTCTTTACACATTTTAGGAGTTATTATGAGTCATTCCGCAATCAATAAACCTTTTGTGCCATTACAAATTGCCGTATTAACCGTATCAGATACCCGTAATTTAGAAACCGATACCTCTGGTCAATATTTGATTGATGCCTTAACGGGAGCAGGCCATCTTTTAGCAGATAGACAAATTGTTAAAGATGATATTTATCAAATTCGCGCCATTATTTCGGCATGGATTGCTAGTCCAAATGTACAAGCGATTTTGGTGACAGGTGGTACAGGTTTTTCAGGGCGCGACAGCACACCCGAAGCAGTGAATGTGTTGTTTGATAAACATATCGAAGGTTTTGGTGAGATTTTCCGTCATTATTCGATGATAGAAATTGGCACAAGCACCTTACAATCGCGTGCTTTGGCAGGCATGGCCAATAACACGGTGATTTTTTGTATGCCGGGTTCAACCAATGCGTGCAAAACAGCATGGATCAATATTTTGTCACAACAACTTGATAATCAGCATCGTCCTTGCAACTTTGTCCCTAATCTGAAAAAAGCCGAGCAGTGTGGGAGTCGTGGCTAATGAGTTGTCCTAGTCACGGTTTAATGTCGGTTGATGAGGTTTTACAACGTTTGCAACAAGCCGCCAGCCAAAAAACTCCCGTCATAGAGCAAACTTTATTAAGTGATGCTTTAGGTCGTGTGTTAGCCGAAGATGTCGTTGCTACGATAGATGTACCTCCTCAAGCTAATTCTGCGATGGATGGTTATGCTGTTCATACCGAGGATTTACAACACACAACTATTTTAGCCATTAGCCAACGTATTGCCGCAGGCAGTGCGCCACAACCATTACAACGAGGCACAGCCGCACGCATTTTTACAGGTGCAGTCATTCCTGATGGGGCTAATGCGGTGGTAATGCAAGAAAACACCCAACTCACAGCAGATGGCCTTGTAGAAATTTTACAGCGACCTGATGTCCAAGAAAATATTCGGCCACAAGGTCAAGATATTGCTTGTGGCGTTACCATTTTGCGTCAGGGCGAAAAACTTACGCCAGCCGCGATTGGCTTGTTGGCAACCATTGGTAAGGCTAAGGTCAAGGTTTATCAGCGTTTAAAGGTTGTCTATTTTTGTACGGGTGATGAGTTAGCCCAAGCAGAGCAAACGCTAAAAGTAGGGCAGATTTATAATAGTAACAGTCCATTATTAGGGGCTTTATTAACCGAACAAGGTTATCAAGCCATTGATGGTGGTGTGATTGCCGATAATTTGCCAGATACGATTAATGCGTTGGCCAATGCTGCTCAGCAAGCTGATGTGGTGATGACTACAGGCGGTGTGTCTGTTGGTGAAGAGGATCACGTTAAAACTGCATTACAACAAATTGGCCAATTAGATTTGTGGAAAGTCGCGCTCAAACCAGGCAAGCCCTTAGCATTTGGCTCTATTGGTACAACGCCCTTTATTGGTTTACCTGGTAATCCACAATCGGTGTTTGTTACCTTTAAAGTCATGGCTCAAACGTTTTTAGCTTATTATCAAGGTCAACGTCATAAAGTAAAACCAAGTGTGGTGGCGATGCCTATCGATTTTTCGATAAAAAAAGCGCAAGGCCGTCAGGAGTATTTACGCGTTCGTTTAGTACAAAATGAACAAGGTGAATTGGTATTAAGCAAATACCATAACCAAAGCAGTGGCGTATTATCGTCAGCCGTTTGGGCTGATGGTTTTGCTATTATTGAAATTGGCAAAACCTATGAGAGTGGGGATAGAGTCGCTTTTTGGCGGTTTTAAACTGAGGACTTACGCATTTCAGCAAATAAGTGATAACTGCGTAAGTCTTGGTCTAAGTTGCACTCTTTTTAAGTTTGGCTATAAACAACAAACGCTTAATAATCAAAGCAGTAATAGGAAAAGTTAAAGCACATAATAATGCTTGTTGTATGGATAAGGATAAATACCACCAATAAGCAAGGCTAAAACCAATACCTGAATCTAATTGATCCATCAAAATCACTATATATTTACCTTTTTCGGGAACAGCACCCGAAGCAATACCCAAACGGCGTTTGATAAAAGAGTTGGGTAACTCGGCGAGCATATAGCCTAATCCTGCCCAAAATCCTGCTAACAATAAGCCAAAACCTTGTGGGTAAATGGCTTTATCAAGACTTTGTTCAATTGGCCAAACACATATTGCGCCAAAAGCAGTTAATAGAGGTACAACCACAAAACCACGCCATGTTTTGTTTGCACCAAACCACGGGCTATAAATGGGGGTAGCTAATGACGATAAATATTGGCGACTCACCACAACCATGTGTAACACACCACCAATGACAATCGGAATGTGCAAATAAAAAGCGAGAAGAATATCGTTAACCATGATAAATCGACCAAACATGCATGGCCAAAAACACTAAGCTATTGCCCAAGGTTAATAACAAAATGTGCCAAAGTTTTTTAAATTTAAAAAATGGTCGACGAATCACCATCGCGTAGCTAAACAACAGTAGGCTAAGAGCAAGTAGGCTATAACTGATAGTTTTGCCTATGAGTAGCTCTAGCCATAAAAACGCACCAAAAATAAAGACACTCCAAAAAACGGGCATCCCTAAATAAGCAAGGCCATTACTTTCTTGAATGTTGCCAATATCATTAAACACCGCTAAACGTATGCAGCCAGATAACAAAACAGGCCACAAACAAATTGCCCACCAGCCATTAAAACCATGTAAATACAACGCTAAACAAGGGGCAACTAAATAAATCAAAACATCCATAAAGCCATCAAGATAACGGCCAAAATTGCGTTCTAATTGATATTTACGTGCTAATAAACCATCTAAAGCATCACCCAGCATGGCTAAAAACAATAACGAAGCGCATAAATAAATGGCTTGATTTAGGGCTGCAATGACTGCCAAAGACGCAGTAAACACCCCACTGAGCGTAATCAGGTCAACCCAATTTAAACGAATAATAAAATGACTATTGGAATTCATAACGAGTTTCTAAAACAAAAGGCTGTGGCCTTAACTTGCCTTTGCTCAGCAATTTTTTTAGTTGCACACGGTCAATTTTGCTGTTGTGGCGGCCATCAACAGGCATGTGATCAATTAAAACAAATTGTGCGTGATCAATATGATGTTTATGCAATAAATTATTTATAATATTTTACGTACGACACTGTTAGTTGTAATATAACACTCATTTTTCTTTTGCCAACTTTTTTTT
>NZ_CALETI010000169.1 GCF_937920075.1 uncultured Agitococcus sp. | reverse complement strand
TTTGCGGTAAATATTTTTTCGGTTTGCCAACGTTTTTCTTGTACTCGATAAACCATCTGTGCTTGTTCTATAAACAATTTTTGCTGTTTAGCCGCCTCTGTTGGAAAAATTTGCCACGCAAACTCCAATCCTAATAAATTATAAGGCGTTGTTAAAATTGGATTAGAAATATGAGTTAAACGTGGGTCTCGTGCATCGTATAACAAATTAATATTATCAACGTTGATTCGCTCATTGGGATTAAAATCTAAAGATTTATTACTATTAAATCCCCATAGACTAAAACCTAAAGCGGCATACTGCTGATAACCTAATCGTCCCTCAGCCTCATACTGCCACTGATTATTGACTTTAGTTTTTAACTTTAACTGACCACAATCATCAATAACCTGACAAAAATGCCAACGCAAGACTATTTTATCTAAATATTCATGGTATTCAGGATAATACTCACCGACAATTTTTAGCCAAATTAATAAGCGACTGATTTCTAAAGTCGACCAACCTGCTTCACCCACCTCACTATATTGGTTAAGCATTTTGCCTGTTTTAGCTTGATAAAAACGGTTAGGCAATTGCCCTTCAACCAAATCCATTTGTGACATAAATGCCAGCAATCGACTTAACCGCTGATCGAACTCTATTTTATCAATCAGACCTAATTGATGTGCCGATAATAATGCCGCCAAACTATCTGCCATTGTCCACGGTGTAGCCATCGGATAACGATCTAAGGCATTAACTAATCCTGTGTCATTATCGGTATTATTGATAAAATAACGCCATGCCGTTTTTGCCCATGCGATTTCTTTGCTAGTTAAAGGCGCGATACGTCCTTGATGCAATAAACTTCCTGCATCAATCTGTTGATATAATTGATTTGCTTGTCTAACAACCACGCCACAAGAAGATAAACTCAGTGACAGGACGACCAAGCAGGCACAGTAACTGGAGCTTTTTCTTGGCATACTGAACACGTCTTTTGTACGGTACATTCATTATTTAACGGTTTAATCGCACGAATCGGCGCGTTTGTTGATTTTTGAGGCCAAAAAAACCATGTTTTCTTTTCAGTTAATGGCTTTAAGTTGGTTAATGCGGTATCACAAATTTGGGGACGATTCTTTTTGGTGTTTTCACCATTATAACTATCAGCAATGGTTTTTTCCCATAAAGAGACAACGGGTTTTGTTGCCTTATTCATGGTGAGTAGTTTACCTTTGGCTTTATATAATAGGCTCTCTAACATGATGCCATTGTTATTAGCAGTGAATGCTTTAATCGGACCTTTACCATTTTCATATACACCTTCGTAATAACCTTTTTCGGGTACATACTGGTGCCAAATATGATTTGCTAATAAATCGGTATAAGGGGTGTCCCACAATACCCACATACCTAGTGCTGCTTTTAGAGAGACTGCTGCAAGCTCAGGCACATATTTACCACTATCGGTAATGGTATTCCATGGATAACCATCAGTGTAAACTGTGTCATAAACGAAGTATGGGGCTTTATCTAATTGATGTTCTGAACGTGCAGTGATAATACCTGCTTCTTTGTAACGATTTTCTTGCACCTGATACACACGATGAGCAAAATTCTCCATGATTTTATCGGTAAACACGTTATCAGCACTGTGCATATCGCCGACAACATCCCATCCAAATTCAACCCCATCCAAGACATAAGACTCTGAAACGACATAATTGTGTTGATTTAATTCTCGTGGGTCACGTGTATCATAAGGCACATTAATACAGTACATGGGCATTACCGCAAATGGTTCTGGTCTTGTTGATAAACAAGTGGGAACATGCCATAACTGAAAACCTTTGGCCGCATATTCCTCATAACCCAAACGTCCTTCTTGCACATAAACGGTTTTTTTATCAGCATTCAGCATTGCACCAAACATCGTGCCACACTTGTCAACCACATTGCTAAAATCCCAACGCAAGACAACGCTGTCTATTGCGTTGGCATGTTCTGGATAGTTTTCTTTAAGAATTCTTAACCAAATTAACATTCTGCCTAAATCAAGTGCAGAAAAACCAATTTCACCTGCCTTATTAGCATAATTCACTTTTTCGGCTGTTTTTGTGTGATATACCTTGTTAGGCAATTCATTCCGAAATAACACTAAATTATTTAAAGTGGCAATTAACTTAGTTAAACGACTATCAAAGGTTTGTTTATCAATAAAATTAAATTGATGCGCTGCGACTAAGGCTGCCATATATGAAGCGGTATCCCACATAGTGGTGGATGGATAACCATCTACTGCATTCACTAAGCCCGTTTCAGGTTGATAATTATTTTGAAAATAACGCCATGCTATTTTGGCCATTTCCATTTCAGTTTCAGTTAAAGCACCTTGACGCTGTTTATAGGCAATCGGAGGTTGAGCGGATACAGTCATCGCCTGAGCAGACACCACAACACTTGCATTTGCTAACATCGCTAAACACAACGTCAATGCTTTAGCTTTAATCATTTATTGATGCCCTCAATTAGCTAATAATTTGCCAGATTTAAGATAAGCTAAACTTTCTAAAATCACACCATTGGTATTAGCAGTAATCACTTTATTAGGGCGTTTGCCCTCTTCATATAAGCCTGCATACCATCCTTGATTAGCCACATTTAAGCCTTTAACTGCGTTAATCAACTTGTCACTATAGTTATGCTGATACAAAACATACCATGCAAAAGCAGCTTTTGTTGATAAGGCTCTAAAAGCACTCGCATCTTGTCCTTTATCAGTAATTGCCGCCCATGATTTTCCTGCCACATAAACAGTGTTATAAACAAAATACGGGGCAACATCTATATGGTCTTCTGTTACTGCGGTAACAATACCCATACGCTTGTATCGCTGTTCTTGTACCAAAAACATGTTTTCGGCTAATTGTGCAGAGTTTTTATCAAATCCAAACTCCAAACCATCTAAAATAAATGGCTCACTCAACATATAGTTATATGCACCATGTTGTTTAGGGTCACGCTTATCAATCGCTATTTTAATGCCATCAATTATCACATATTCTAAATAGTTGGTATAACTAGCCGCTGCATTTGCACTCCAATTATTGAATAAAGCAAAGGTTTTTGCGGCATATTGTTCATATCCTAAACGCCCTTCTTGTAATAAATGTACTGTTCCATCTGCTTTTAATGATGCTCCAAATAAAAGACCTCTATCTAACATGTTTTGTGTTTGCCAACGTGCTAATACTTTATTAATACTCGGACGATGTGCTGGAAATTTTTGATAAATAATTTTGAGTGGCACTAATAGACGGCCAATATCAATCGCTGACCAACCAATACCTTTAGTAGCATCTTTATTAGCATAATTGACC
Source organism: uncultured Agitococcus sp. (assembly GCF_937920075.1). GTDB lineage: Bacteria > Pseudomonadota > Gammaproteobacteria > Pseudomonadales > Moraxellaceae > Agitococcus. The sequence continues at coordinate 1,430 of NZ_CALETI010000169.1, read as the reverse complement.
ATTGCCAAGGTTTTAGTGTTATAGGATTTATTGGGTAATTTGCCATCAAATAAAGGGATTTTTTCTAAAGCAACTAGGACATTCGCCATGCGCTCATTGAGTTCTTTTTTGCTAATAATGCCTAAACGCTGAGCCGAAATAGCCCCCAACATATAAGAGGCGGTATCCCACATGGTGGTGGATGGATAACCATTGACTGAATTGACTAAGCCTGTTGCTTGGGTGTTATTGGCAAAATACTGCCATGCAATACGCGCCCATTCCATTTCTTCGGCGGTCAACACACGAGGTTGACGCTTCTTAACCATCAAAGGATTTAGCACAACATCATCAGGTACTTTAGGCTTCATAGCATTGTCTGCTACCAATTGTTGTGGTTGTGGGGTAGAGACTTGTGCTGTGACAACGGGCGTATCAAGTTTTTTTTCTGCTTCCTCAGTGGCCACGGTTTGTACGGCAACGACAGGCACAGGTTTATCAATCACTTGTTCATCTATAGCACGTTCTGATTGCACAACTGGAGTCGCTTGTACTTGATTATTAGGTAGCTTAACAACACTCTTAACCATCATGACTGGTGGAATAACTTGGGGGGCAACAGTCGCTTTTTGCTCAATGTAATACACCATTGAAAATGCAACTAATAAACCAAGCACAAATACGATATAACTGCGCGCTGTAATTAAATCATCCTTTAAAGCCATCTATCATCTCCACTTTAAGCTACTTGATAATCAGGTTTCCACAACGCCGCTCTGACTAGAGGATACATTGCAGCAATATTGTTTATGCTCCAAAAAACATTAATCAAAAAGCCACTCACATCCAAAGGCATATCTAAGGCCATTTTGGTAAAACCAATCACTAAACCAATAATACTTAACACAATAATGGCTAATTGTGGATAGACTAAATGAATAAATGTGCCTTCTTGACGCTCTTTAGGAGTAACAGGAAATTTAATTTTTTCACCACGCAACACATTCGCTAATGCTTGAAAATTGACAGGAAAAAAAGATAAATAAGAGGCTTTACCATCCCAAGCTTTAACTCCCCATGTCGCAAACATAAAAGCTAACTCAGTACAAATAATAAAGGGCAAAAAGTGCCAATAAAAAGGTGTAGAGTATGCAGAGACTGGCGATATACCCGTCACTAAAAATATGGTTGGTGCTACCAAAAAGATGACATTCCAAATACAGCCGAGGTATGACCAAAACGTAGTCATATACATAACCCGTTGCGGCCACGTCAAATTACCTTGAAAAACTGGATTATCTCTTAATGCAATATCTAAAGAACCACCTGCATATTTAAATCGTTGAATCATCCATGTTTGCAAATCTTGGGGAGACAACATTTTAGATTCAACTTTGGGGTGCATCACCGATTTCCAATGATGATCTGGATCAGAATGTAAAACAATAGAC
>NZ_CALETI010000168.1 GCF_937920075.1 uncultured Agitococcus sp. | reverse complement strand
TACAGCCTTTTATCGAGCGTGCCCAACAACAAATGTTAAAACAGGGCTTATGGGTCGTGGTTTTGGCATTGATTTTAAGTGGTGGGGTTGCTTGGTGGTTGCGTCATGGCATTTATCAGGTGGCAGAATATGCGCGAACTTTATCAACACAACGTCAAACAAATTTGCATTTTTGGGCTGCAAAAGAACTCAATAGTTTAGTCTATGCAATTGATAAGATGCGTCAAGAATTAGAGGGGAAAAACTATATTGAGAGTTATGTACATACCTTAACCCATGAACTAAAAAGCCCATTAACGGCCATTAAAGCCAGTGCTGAAATATTACAGGATGACTTAGATGAGACAGATCGACAACGTTTTAGTACTAACATTATTGAGCAAACTGATAAGCTACAGCTACTAATTGAACGTTTATTGTTATTAGCACGTTTAGAGCAACAACAACAAATTAGTCAGCAAGCAGTAGATTTATCAAGTTTGGTACAAAAAGTTATTCAGCAAAAGCAAGCAGTGATTAGTAAAAAGCAGATTCAAATTATCAATCATTTACCTACAACATTACTAATTAGAGGCGAAGTTTTTTGGTTAGAGCAAGCGATTTCTAATATTATAGATAATGCCTTAGATTTTACGCCTTACGCCCATGCAATTAGCTTAAATGCACAGCAAGATCATTCATCACTGAGTTTAAGTATTGAAAATCAAGGCCAACAAATTCCTGAGTATGCCTTAGAACAAGTATTTGAGCGTTATTATTCTTTACCGCGGCCAGATAGTCAGAAAAAAAGTACAGGTATCGGATTAACCTTAGTCAAAGAAGTGATGAATTTACATGGTGGTAAAGTTAGTATTCAAAATCACCAAGATGGTGTGAGGGTAACATTGGTATTTCTTAAAAGTTAATCCCTCATAGATAATATCTGGACTTACGCATTTCACCGAAATTAGCGCGTTTTGTGAACATAAAACCGTTGAAAATGGTTGACGTGTAAACAAATAAGCGATAACCGCGTAAGTCCTAAATATACGAGGCGTTAACAGATTATTTAGCGTTTGTTGCTTTAGTAGCTAACCATGCAGCAAAAGCTTCACGTTCTTGAGGACTGGCTTTTAGCCATAACTCTTGCAATTGTTGAAGAGTGTTAGATTTGATGTTTTGGTCATCGGATGTGTTTTGAAAAGCCTTAGTTACATTATCAACAATAGAAGAGCTTATAGTAGATTTGACTAAAACAGCCGTTTGGCTAGTACCTGTGTTTTTATCGACTAAACGAATATCAGGATTTTTAGCAAATTCTTTCGCTGCCTCATAACGTTTAGGAGGCGAGGCGAGTAGTTGATAACTTTTGCCAGCTTCAGCAGTAAAACGAATGATTAAGGGCTTAGATTTGATAATATCATGTTCGTCAGCTGTTAAATTAAACAACTGAGAATAGCGTACGGTTAATGTATTTTCACCGACATTTAGTTTTTTGATATGTTGACGAGAGCCAAAAAATGTACTGTTTTGTTCTTGATCATTAATACTTAAAATGTGCACAACTTCAGGAACATCAAGTGTTACAGTATTTTCTTGGGCATAAACAGCAGTGGCAGCAATTAAGCTGCCACTAATTAATAAATGAGAAATAGTTTTAGGCAATTTTAATGTTCCTACGACGATACAATGCTAAACCAGTTAAAGAAAGTAGAGACCACCATGCAAGACTGCCTCCTGTGTCGTTGGCTTTTTCTGCATTTTCACTGATAATTGTGACGGTTGCAGGAGCAGAAAAGGCAAGATCATTATCATAAACGACATAAGTGAATTTATCATTAAAAGGAGCAAGATCGTTTTTCGATTGATATATTAAATCACCGCGATAACAAATATTTTTATTAGTATCTGTATAGTCAGGGCAAGGGCGACTTTCACCTTCAATCGTGCCTATTTTAGGGCTATCAACAACGCGGATATAGTAACCACCATTACATTTAACGGTGTTTGAGGTACATAACCCCCCATATTTACCGTCGTTATCATCGTTATCATTGGTAGTCAAATTCATAGTTATTTGACTAGCACCAGCTTGAAGATAAAAAGTGTCGTCACCTGCTATGGGGAGTTTATTTTCAATAGTGAAAAATAGTTGTCCCTCAATGGCTTGATTGCCATTGCTATCAATAAAGCTATATTTACAGGAGCCACTTTGTAATTGATTGATTAGCTTACCACCATTGTCAAACTTAACATAAGGTAATAAATTTTCGCTAGTACGATGGCGAATAGTGCATAAACCACCACTGTCATTAGTTAACTTTAATTGGTAATTACCCTCAGCATCTTTTGCAAAAGAGCCTCTAGAATTTTCTTTATCATCGGTTAAGTCTGTTTCGCTAGGTATATCATTATCTAAAACATTCACTTCAACAATACGATCAGTTTTATCTTTGTTTGTAAATAAAGCTGTTCTGTCTACAACGGCAATAGCAGCACGTCTTTCAACAGAGCCACGATCGCAATTTTCGACATTACTAGTAGAATGTGTATTACTGCCGCGCTGATCGATATAGTCTTGGCATGCACCCGAAGTGATTTTATCTACAACATATTGTTTGCTTAGTGCATTTTGCTTGGGTAAATAAACCTGTGTATAACCACCATAATTGCCTAAGGGATTAAATAGTTCTGTCCAATTTATACTACCAAAAGTGATATGTTGATCATTAGGATGTGCGTTCGTGCTAGTAGTAGACGCGACTTTTAAAATATCGCAACCTTGATAAAGATTATTATCACCACTATAGTTAATATCACTAGAAGCAAGATTACTATGGCAGCTCTTAGCTTGATTAAAGCTTAATATAGAATGATTAATTTGGATGGTGCCGAGTTTACCAAAAAATAATGCAGAACCACCTTCATTATTGATAATAGTGGCATTAAGAAAACTAACAGTACTTAAGGGTGATGTATTTTCATTGAAGTTAATGATATTACCACTATTGTTAATCTTATTCTGTGCAATCGTAGAAGATTGAAGATTAAAAGTTAAGTTTCCACAAATATCTAGTATGCTTTGATCATTACCTGAGCCATTGTTAATAAAACTACTATTTTGAATGACAAGATTACGTGCTGTTGGCTTTAAATCAGCAAGGCAAGTCATACTTAATGCTGAGCCAACACCACCATTAGCCAGATTTTGTTGCCAAGTGCTATTGTTGGCTGATAGATCTGAAGCGTTACCTAGTAGATGAACAGCTCCTCCCATTTTATCGGCTTTATTATTTTCAAAGACAACATTAAATAAGTCTAATAAGCCACCTGCAACAATAGCCCCGCCATATTCATTATGGTAACCATTAACTAATTTTAAATGATTGAGTGTTAAAGCAGCTTTGCTTGTTGCGGTACTAAAAATACGATTTTTTTGTTGAGCATTAATAGTGGTTGTTGCTGCAGTACGTTTGGGTTTAGTTTGGGTAATATTATCAACTTGATCATTTTTGTTTGCACCCAAAATAACCATTGCTTCTTTAACCACTAACTCGCCACGCGTCAAAATATATTCGTTATCTTCTAAAACAATACGGTTAGTACCAAAACGCTCACCAGACCTGCATCCGCCAAAAGGGTTGCGTGTATTAACTGCTTCAATTGCCTCGCGTAATGAACAATTTGCAAGATTTTCGCCAAACTCATCATTTGTGGTATTGACATTGATGGTTACAGCAGAATAAGCATAATTACTTAACAAAATACTCAATGTTAAAAAAGATTGACGAAATTTCATTTATTATTGTCCTCTGTATATACGTCGCCAAATAGCCACTAAGCTCAACATTAAAATAGAAAATATGCCATTTGCGCCATTATCTAATGCTTTCGAGGGAGGGGAACTTGGTGGTTCAGATACAACTCGTACAGAAGTGGTTAAGGTTCTATCGTTGTTCGCATCATTAAAACGACTTAATGTTGTAATGACACCATAACTAAAGGTATCAAAACCGTGAAAATCTGTTTTTGTTGTCGAGTATAATAATTCGCCTGTTTGAGTGTCTATGCTCGCTTGGCCGTGTCGAGGTAAATCAATGACGCGAATACAGCCATTAATATATTCACCAGCACCTAAAAAATTAGCACAAAGTTCGGCAGGGAGTAATTCTGCATCACCTAAGTTTTCCAATGGGCTAAAACGTTTGATTTGACCAAAAACAATATCATCACCTTGACGACTACTAGATAAGCCAGAAATTAACTCAACAGCACCAATATCACAGGCATTTTCGTTATTTTCACGAGGTTTGCCTCGTTGATCTAGGCTAGAGCAAGCGAGACCAGCACTATTTTTATTGACATTAAAGCCTTTATTGACAATGACGGAGTCATTCAGTTTGGTATAACTTGCAAGCAAACGAGGTTTATGGGTACGTGTTAAACCACCATTATTGGCTAATGGGCATAATAAACCAACAGCAGGAGGCGCAACACAATGACCTTTACTGTCTGTTGCAGCCATTAAAGTTTCTGCACCAGTATTGCTAATTAAGAGGCTATTAAAAACATTTGTTGTTGGACAGCCTTTATCTTTGACCGACAAGTTATTGGCAAAATAGGCTTTATTATCAGCAGGAATAGGGGCAAATGATTGGCAATCTAAGGTACTATTATCGGCAATAATGCTATTATAAACGGTAGGCAGGCCAGAATTAAAACTAATACCAACAGTATTTTGCACGACTGTTGAAGTATTAACAAAAATACCTTCTTGAATGTTTAAACCTATGCCTTTGTTGCCAGAAATGGTGCTATTTTCTATTAAAGGATTGATCGGTGCATAGGGTGATGCTTTTAAAGTTTTATTAAGTGTAATGACACCATTATTAATGTTTGTTGTTTCATTGTCAGCAATAAGTGAGCTTGATAAAGCTAAGTTAGCATCTTCTGAAAAAATAGCAGAGCCAGATTCTGCACGATTATTTTTGATAACGGAATTCTTTATTGAGAACACAGAATTTGCTGCGTTATAAATTGCTCCACCTTTCTCGGTAGCAACACCTTTTGCAATGACACTGTTAGTAATGGTCAAAAACTCTTTATTTAAAATTATTCCACCGTTAGTGGCACAATTATTATCACAACCTAAAAAATCTATATTGTTAAATGTGACGGTGATATATTGATTTGATGTAGCAGGATTACTGTCATGGTCATTATCTTTGCCATCATCAATGATAAATATATTGTGACTAGCAGTTGCTTTAAGAATAGTGCGAGGCAAGGCATCAGGATTAGTAGTATCTTCTAGATTTATAATTCCAACAGCGCTCGATGAAGCATCTGCACCAAATAAAGCAAAATTAAGACTAAATGGAAGTGTAATGGTTGAATCAATAGAATAAGTACCTAAATTTGCATATAAAGAAACATTATCAGCGGTATTAAAATCAAAACTAATGCAGCCATATAATCCCTTAAGACGATATACTAAAAGATCGGATTCCTTTTGTGTACGTTCCGTTTCCTTTTGTTTAATCTGATCCTTTAATGTATTAATAGCTGCATCATAACTAGCAATTAAATTATTATCAGGTGTCGATTTACTTTTTTCTTTATTGAGTTCATCGGTTTTTTGAGCTAGTTGTATATTTAGAGAAAATAAACCGTTATTTATAACATTAGTTAAATCAGCAATTTCTTTTTCTAAGCGGCTGATCTCTGATGAATTAGGAGAAGTTTTTGCTTTTTCGTCAGTCAAAGCATTTTTGGCTATTGTGAGTTGACTGCTATTTTTAAGTGATGTACCCGCAATAACGGCTATTTCTTCATCAATGATTGCCTTCTTATCATTTTTGGCTTTTAGATAACTTACAGCCTCCCGAATAGAACAACTTGTATTATCAATATTATTTTCATCAGTTGTGGTGTTAACAACAACGGTGTCAGCCCAAGTGGCTGTTGTTATTAATGACCCTGTTAGTAAACCAAGGAGTAAAACGCGGCTCTGAGAAGCAGGCATCGGAAGAGTCTCCAAACTAGCTTGTTATTTTTTATTAAGAACAAAAATTATTTTTACATTTGCTATGAGAAAAGCATATTTGTAATTTTGTCAAACATTGTACTTAAAAATAATGATTTGTTCTTGTGTGTTTGTGTTGCATGGGGCGTAATTATATACGACTGTAGCATAGACAATCGTGCAATTTCAGGAAAAATTGTTATTTTGTCGTATTGTCTATGATGTCTGTTGTTATACGTTCCCATCTTTATTTTTTAGATGCTCCATAATAGCATCTAAACGTTCGCCAAAGTATTTAGCAATCGCTTTTTCCATGGCACGGGCAACTTCGGCATCAATGGCGATGTCGGCTAATGGCCGCATTTGCCAAATTAAATCCGCAAGACGGGTAGTGGCACTGCTTGGCGGAATATTTTCTTTACCATAAGTATCAATTAAACGTGCAATAACATCAACAAACATATTTGCTACACGCTCAACGTTGCCACGTAAACCACCCACAATATTGAGTAACTCATGCAATGGTAAGCCCAAAGAGACTAATTTGAGTCCCGCATCTAATAAGCGAGGGCTAGGTACTTTAACTCTTGAGCCTTCTTCGATAAATTCAATAATACCCAGCTCGGCAGCCTTAATAATTTCATCTTGTGTCACACTTGCACCAAATAAAGTGAGTAGTTCAAGTGCATCATAATATTGAGGTGTTTCATCTGACCAAGGACTGGTTAAAGCGGATTCTAAACCTAATAATTGGCTTAAATCTTGACCTTGTTCCCAAGCAACAATGAGCTCACCAATGTTGGCAATGCTATAGCCACGACTTAATAATTGACCAATAATTCGTAAGCGTGCTAAGTGGGTATGATTATAGATACCATTACGTCCACGGCGTTCTGGTGGAGGTAAAATACCTCTATCTTGATAAGCGCGTACATTGCGAACTGTTGTTCCTGCAACACGGGCGAGTTCGTCAATAGAGTATTCACTATCTTGGTTGTGCGTTTGATGAATGGAGCTGCTCATGGTTTGGCGTATCTATTAAGTGAGTTTATGACTTAAATCTTGTGCATTTAGATGCATATTTTGTGGGCATAAAACCGTTGATAACGATTTAAATGGAACAAATAAGATAAAAGTGTCAGTCCTAAAAAAGGTATTCTAATGCTCAGTCAGTTGTTTTACAAAGTTTAATGACAGTTTTTTGCGTTGTTGTAATGAGCTTTCCTCTAAAAAACTTAAGTGTTTGAGTAGTAAACCCGTATAATGTGGGCCTTTGATTAATAAATAACGAATAGTTTCAGGGTCTAAGTTTAGATTGCGACGGCCTAAAGCAGCCAATAATAAGGCTTCGCGGTCTGCATCATCTTCACCACTAGGAATACCAAAACAGGCGGCTTGCTGTAAGCGCGACACTAAATCAGCCAAACTTAAACCAAGTTGTGTGGGCATGGCGCGTGCGGCTAATAAAATTTTGGTATTGTGTTCTAAAGCTCGATTTAATAAATGAAACAAAGCTTCTTGCCAAGCTGGATGACCTTGAATCATTTCAATATCATCCAGTGCGATTAAATCATAGTGTTCTAAACTTTCTAAACAATGAGGGTTGTTGGTGCGAATTAATTCGCGTAAGGAAAGTAAAAGTGTAGTATGACCTTGTTCGGTATAATGTTCGCAAGCAGCGGCTAATAAATGGGTTTTACCTGTATCAGGTTGACCATAAACAAAACAGCGTTGCCATTTGCCTGTTAATAAATCGTGAATAGCGGCAATAATTGCTGCCCAACTAGGGCCAGCAAAGTCACTGAGCCGCGCATCTAAACGTGGCCCTAAGTTAAGCACCATTTGGCTATGACGTGCTTTCATGTTGACTCATCATCAATGCGAGGTCGTTGATAAAATTCACTTTGCCGATAACGATTATGGGCATGGTGTAAGAGTACCATAATAATTGCCGCAACGGGTAAGGCGAGTAACATACCAATAAAACCAAACAGTTGGCCACCTGCCATCACCGCAAAAATCACACCAACAGGCGGTAAGCCAATTTTGTCGCCAATTAAATAAGGTTGTAAAATCCAACCTTCTAAAATTTGACCAATAGCGAATACTAACCATACGGCTAATAAAGTATCTAAGCTATGTGTGCCAAATTGAAATAAACAAGTAATACTTGCGGCGATAATTCCAACAACAAAACCAAAATACGGAATAATGCTCGCTAAGCCTGCTAATAAACCAATTAAAATGCCTAGTTTTAGCCCGACAATTTGTAAACCAACGGCATAAATTATCCCTAAAGCTAACATAACCATTAATTGTCCACGAATAAATGCAGATAAAACGTCATCGCATTCAAGTGCTAACTTACTAACGGTTGGTTCAATGTGACGGGGGATTAATTCTTTTATATTGTTAATAATTTTGTCCCAATCTAATAATAAATAAAAAGTGACTACAGGTACTAAAGAAATTAGACCAACGATGCTGATAATATCTAAGCTAGATTGAGCAACACGAGTTAATACGTGACCTGCTGCTGTGCCTGCTTCTTGCCAATACGAAGTGAGCCACGAAGTGATTAAGTCCATATCTAAACGATCTAAATCGACTTTAAAGCTTTTTTCTAACCAAGGAATTGCTTTGCGATTGATCCATTTTAGTAAAAAGGGTAGGCGTGATTCTAGATACATAAATTGTCGCCACAACATGGGAATTAGCAAAACTAAGGTTGTGGTGATGGTTAAAAATAAAACACTAAAAACGGTGCTGACAGCCGCAATACGACTAAAACGCCATTTCATGAGGCGGTCAACGAGTGGGTTGCATAAATAAGCTAATAATGCAGCTGCAAAAAAAGGCATTAAAATAGATTGCAGCGCATAGAGTAGCCAAATTAATACCGCAAAAACTATCCAAATAGGCCAACGGTTGATGATATTGTTCATTGTCTATTATTCTAAAAATTGTTTAACCATTGATAATGTAGGAAACGCTGGCTTAGTTGTCGTCCCATCATAACAGGCATTGCTAAATTTGTTGCTGCCATTGTACTTTGTTTGGCACTAAACACAGGTATCTGTCGGAGTTTATCATGCAATTGACTATAGTTAAGATTTGTTTGACAGGCAAAGTTAACTTGATAGCCATCAATGCTTAATAAACGTACTTGCGAACAATGTGTTTTTAAAATTTGTTCACTTTGAATAAATTGCTCAAATAGTTTGATGTTATCTATTCTAACTAAAAAATCATTATTTAAATCTGGCCATTGCCATGCCATGCCTAAGTTTTCTGCCCAAATGTGAGGTAGATACATTAACCCATCTTGGCTAATCGCGC
>NZ_CALETI010000167.1 GCF_937920075.1 uncultured Agitococcus sp. | reverse complement strand
AGTCATTTTTTTATATCCCCAAAATACACATTTGGGATTTATAAAAACTTGACTAAACCTTGCCGTAATCTTGCCCTAATCTTGACGTAGTAATGCGGAAAAAGTCACCCTAATGTTACCCTTACCTTTGTGTAATGTTAGCGTCCACCCTTTCCAAAACCTTACCGTAACCTTACCGTAGTGATGCGGAAAAAATCGGCAAAACCTTGTGGTAACCTTGTGGTAAAACTTGGTGTAATCTTGTTGTTTTTATGGACTCGGAAAATGAACAATTTGGACAGTTTTTAGGGGGTAGCAAAAGAAAAAGGGGGTACTTTTGGGGGTACTTATTGAAAAACTAAAAAATAATATCGTTATAAAACAGCATATTAGTCGATGAATGTGGTTACTTGCTAGGTCTTCACATTGATAAAAACAGCACTTTGACCATTCAATAACACTAAAAAGATTATCAATAATATACTTATGATTGTATGATTAAGCCTCTACTTTTAGGAGCTTTTACCATGCAATTATGCGTTATTGATGACCTTATCAAACAATCAGCCGATCAGATAGCACAATCAGCACCTTGCACACATTTACAGCGAGTTACTAAAACACTTTATGTGAGTGGCTTCATTGATTGCGCCTACATAGCCGAACTTATCAGCAAATCAGATTATGATGAATTTAAGGCTCAAGTGCTGGAGCTGCAACAATGCTAACCGCGCCCAATGCTAAAGTCTTACTAAATCACAAACCTGATTTAATCCCAATCATCTTAGGCTTTCAAAATCATTTTGAGATAGCCATAGACGGTGAATCTATTGCACCTCAGCGCATGACTAGCCCACCACAGGCGCGTCAATTCAAAACATTGGGGGCAGCGTACTCTTACTTGAGAAACTTTTTAGAGTATGAGGGCGATATATTGATAAAAGTAGATTTTTTATAAACATCAATGTTTAGCGTAAAAAACTACACAAATTTTTTTTTTTAGTTATCATCTAAGACACAGTACACATTGCGAGTATATACAGAACCCATTGCAGGAACTGGATATATTCAAATGAAAAAAGCCTAGTTTTTTAGGCTAGGCTTTTCAAAATCGCGCTGTTAGTTCTCTAATCTTGGCGGGTCAGAAACTAAACAGCTTAATCAAACAACACGCACACAAGGAGCGAATTGTTTTAGTTAATGCAAAAAGTTGGGCTTTTTACGTTTTAACTGTTTTTATCTTATAACCGTAGAGACGATATACGCAAGGTTTATAGAAAATAAACGTAAATAAACCGTAAATAAAGCGCAATCTAAACGCAAAAACTACGCAATAATCGCTTTAGGTGTGATGTTCTTTAGAGAGCAACACCATGACAACAGATTCACAATCCGCAATAAAATCGCCCTTTGTCTTATTGCCCGAAGCGGCAAAGATGACAAATTGCCCACGTTCGACCATTCTTAAATACACAAAACTTGGCTTATTCCCCCCAATGGTTCGCTTATTAGGCGACCGTATTGCATTTGTTCGCGCTGATGTTGAAGACTGGATAGAAACGCGCTTAGACGCAAGCAAAGAGGCCGCGAACGATGAATAATTCACATAACGAACGAATGACGAAAGAAGCAAAAGAAGACGCGCTAGGCGAAGCCTTAGCCAAAGCTAAACAAATGAGTTTTGCCGAAGCTAAAGCCGTTTATGGCGATGACTTTAAAACAAACAAAACAGTGCGAGAGATGCGAGCTAGAGGGTGGGGAGTACAAGTAAGAATAAAAATGACCATGCGTTCGTGTGGATTCAAACATCAAGATTTTTATTATGAGTTTTTACATTATCCGAAGGGAGTCAAATAATGACCCTGATACTTGATAACCTTAAAAGGTGCGAGGGCGAACCATTGGACGATGGTACAGCCCCCAGTACAACCTTAACAAGCCCTCACATTATAGCAGATTCGCATTACACATTCCCTATTTTGTCAGGGATTTATAAGAACGGGCGCGCATTGGCTAAAGTGTGGAGCAATGCAAAAAACAGCAAAACAGCGCATTTGTTAAGAGTTACTCCTCGTTTTGCACAAGCCGCGAATGTTAGAGAGTTATACGAACTCATAAAAACGCTATCTACTCGACCCAATAGCGCGATAGCGAGAGGCGAACTTACACAAGACGGCATAGAGCATTTAGAAAAGCATAAGTTTATTTATAAACGAATTCACAAGAAAGACGGCATAGAACCCCACTTCACAGATTCACCGCGTAAATGGCTATGTTTTGATTGTGATGAATTAGTCACACCTTACGACATACGAACACAAGCAGCGCAAGCAGTCGCTTATTACCTCGAAAAAATAAACGTACCTGACACTGTAGGCTATGTTTGGCAGTTGTCAGGGAGTGCAGGCAAGCCCGATAGTGACCCGTTTTTATTAAAGGCTCATGTTTGGTTATTCTTGGACGAGGCGCGAACATCTAAAAACTTATTGAACTATTACCCTAAGAACTCAAACGCGCTAATTGATAGTGCCATGTTTAACCCTGTTCAATGGCATTACACAGCCGCACCTATAAACGCGCTAATTGATTACACCGACCCTTGTGAGACTCGTTTAGGCTTTGTCGAAGGAGGAGCTTTTCATGTGCCGTTAGTCTCAAACATAGACTTATCACACATCAAAAAAACGAAAGCTAAAAAGGAGTTATCGAGCAAGACTCAGCAAGCTATACAAGCCGCTAACGGGCGCGGATTGTTTGCTAGTACGTTTCTAAGGGCAACAGCACAAAACGCGCTAGAACGCAGCGTAAGAGAGCTACGGAACACTAAAACAGGCAATCGAGATAATACGCTCAATAGAATTTTATATTACATCTACGGATATGTTCACGCAGGCGCGCTTGATGAAAACGTAATGAAGGCGCATTTGTCGAAAGCAGCCCGTGAGATTGGGTTAAGTGATGATGTTTTTGAGGACAAAGCGAGAGCCAAAAGCAGGAACTACGCCCCGTTAGATAACGCCCTGTTAAGTGAGTCTGATAATGTTCAAGAACTGATACAACAATCAGATAAGCCCCTAGTTGTTGAATCTCAAGCCCTCTGGGCAGCCTTACAAAGCCTTAGCGAATATCCTAAAAAGCTAGGAGGGTGCTTAGACGCAATCGCAACAACAACCGACCCCGATGACATCGTGAGATTGACCGCCTACACCGTGAACACAATCGCTAATAACAGCCCTTTTAGGTACAGTTTTGATGATTCTATCAAACAATTAAAAGAGACTTTAGGCGATAAGATTCACCCTTTAACATTCGCTGCGTGTGTCGAATGGGGCAAACAAACAAGCGAATATATCAAAGCGAAATCGTTAAAAAGTGTCGTGATTAGTGATGATGCTAAAGCGCGCCATATATACACGCAAGTAACGCGATTAGAGGACGTACTAGAGCTAAAAGAGGGGCGTGTGTTGATTGTCAGAGCTGCAATGGGTGAAGGCAAGACTCAAAAAGTAGGGCGTGGCTTTAGGGATATGGCAGAACGGAACGGACAACGCTTTGCTGCATTAACGCACAGTAGCGTATTAGTAGAGGAGCTTTGCGACAGACTTAAATTAACCTCTTACAACAAAGTACAAGAACGATTAAACGAGGGGGCGAACGCTAAAGAGATTTATAGGTTTTTTGGTTCGTGCGTTCATTCTATAGCGTCGCCTTTAATCCGTAGCGCGTTCGAGGCTTGCGACGTGTTGTTCGGGGACGAAGCCGCCCAGATGTTACGTTCTTTAGAAAGTATTTATACACAACAAACCTCGACCGCTAGAGACTCGACCGCCCAAGATGTTTATGATTTATTGGTAAAAACGATTAGAACAGCCCCTAAAGTTGTTTTGTGTGATGCAGGCGCGAATGATGAATTGATTGAATGGCTAGAGTCAATTCTAGGCAATGAGAAAATACACATCGTAGAGACTAGCAAAAAATCGGGTGACGGCATAAACGCCCATGTTCATTTTGCGACCCAACAAATACAGGGCGGAACAGCCGCCATAACCGATATAAAATCACGCTTAAAGAGAGGGAAAAAAGTTTGGATAAGCGTAGGGTCAGTTAAATTAGGACGGTTGATAGCGCAAGCCTTGCGAGGGTGTGGGCGTGGTGCGGTTATCCATGCAAAAACGCCTACTTGTGAAAAAAAGAAGTTTTTAGAGAGTGCGGAGAGAGAGTCGCTAAATTATGACTACGTTATAGCAAGCCCTGTTATAAGTTGCGGTATCTCAATCGAGCATAGAGACGGGCGTCACTTTGACGATGTTTTTTTTATTGCTGATGGTTCGAGCGTAGTACCTCAAGATGCAGTACAAATGATACGTCGAGTCAGGTACGTTAAAGACGTACAGATTTATACATGGTTGCCATTCCGCCAAAGGTTAGGCGACACCACCCCAGAAAAGCGAATCACTGATTTTTACAGCTTAAAAAATCAAATAACCGCCAACGTGAATTGGGAGCGTCAAAACTTTTGTGCCGCGCTTTGTCATACTTTAGAGGGTGTGGGCTTTAACGTAAGTTATCAAAATGTAGTACCTGAAACTGGCAGCACAAAAGCCGCTATTGAAGCGTATCAACAGTTAAACGATGAACGTGCCTTTACTCTTAACTCAGCTCAAACACTCAGCATAAGCGAATATGAGTCTTTAAAAGCGTGTAGCGCATGGACACAAGACCAGATAGACGCGCTAGACAAGTACGACCTTAGGGAACACTTGGCACAAGACTGGAACGCGATAAGCACAGATGATTTAAAGATATGGGGAGAAGGACGAGGGCGCGAATTGTTGGCAAGGCGTGCAGCGTGTCGAGGGATTGCACTACAAGGTGTAGAGCATAGTCCCGTGTTGTGTGACCTGTACGGGCAGATATTCGAGGGCGTGGACATTGAGGCGTTGGAGTCTTTAGACCAAGCGACAGCTCAAACGATTGTACAGAACGCGCTTAGTGTAGGGCGTGTTGGCGTTCAATATGAGTTATTGCCTCAGTCTTACGCACGAAAGAACAGGCAGCCTAAGAGCGCGATGAAAAGCGCGCTTGTGATTTTGCGTCAGTGTGGGTATGAGAAAAAAAGCTCAAACTTCTGCACACAATCGCCAAATGACTTAAGTAATAGTGGCGATTCTGTGCAGACATCACGCGCACGATTCACGCTTTTAGACCGTACTTTAATAGAGCAGCTTGATGCAGTCATCGACCGCGCACACTTTCGAGATGATGTTCTGGACGAACCAACAATCACACGTCCATTGCCCGATAAAGTCACAAAAAGAGACTTCGACACCCACGCACCACCACCGCAAGACGTTGATTTAAGCGCGTTCGACTTCGAGCCGCCCCCAGTCACGCAAAAAGACATTGCCCACCAAGCAAAAACAAGCCAACAGATAAACATTATTGACCCTGTACGCTATTCGAGCATGGTTAAGTGTGTTGACTGTACCTTTTTAGAACCTAAAGACAATGGGGGGCATTGCATGATGGAGGGCGATGTTTTTTTACTTGATGCCTTGCGCGAATGTGCGAGTTTTATCATAAAAAAGCAATGCGCTTGACGTTATCGTCTGCACACTATCGCACTTTGACTTAAGTAAAGAGTGCGATTCTGTGCAGACTTGCCCTCGTTTTGAACTGGAGCAAGATGCGACACAATAAAGGCGCATAACTAGAACCTTAGTCATGTTGCTGCACCTATGTTTTATGTTTTAGCGATAGAACAATAAGAGATTTTCCGAAGTATAAAAGGCGTGATACTGTTCAATAATTGGAGAGATACGCGCGCGCGCGTACTGGGTAGATTTTGCTTTTTATAACTTGTACAAAATGTTCATTTTCTCAGTGTTGCGTAGTTACCAGGCGAGATAATAC
>NZ_CALETI010000166.1 GCF_937920075.1 uncultured Agitococcus sp. | reverse complement strand
CTGCTACTGATTTGACCTTAGCTGATGACTTACCATATCCGCCTGAGTGGATTCGCGCATTAAAGTTTAATCTTGCAATCGAGATTGCACCTGAGTTTGGTTTTAGTGTATCGCCCGAATTAGTGGCGATGGCTAAAGAATCACGCGATATTGTTTTACGCTCAATGGTCACAATACCGTTAGCTAAGTTTGACGCGCTTTTACCGTGTAACATGAAGCAATCAGGCTCTAAAACATTTATTATGGGTGGTGGCTTTTAATGAAGTTTAACTTTCTAGGCGGTCAACACAAGGGCTTTAGTCCTAACCAAAACACACAAGAAACGGTTAATATGTATCTTGAGGTTGACCCGTCCGAAGATAATAAACTTACTTTGTATCGTGTTGATGGAAAGACAGCATTTTTAACACTACCCACTACACCTATTTATGCAATGTCTGAGTTCAGAGGGATTTTGTATGTTGTTGCGGGTGCTTATCTTTACAAAGTGCTTAATGATTACAGTTACACGACTATTGGTGCAGTTGACTTAGATTTTGATACAACTATCGCGGCCAACAATGCAGGTCAAATTTGCTTAAATAGTGGTTATAAAAATAAGGCCTATGTTTACGACACAGTAGCAGACACGTTGACGCAAATAACAGACCCCGCTTTCTACGGTTCGCCACGGGTTGATTATTTAGATGGCTATGGCGTATTTATTCGACCAAACACTCAGCAGTTTTATATTTCAGCACTGAATGATTTTACTACGTTTGACGCATTAGACTTTGCAAGCGATGAAGCTGACCCTGATAATTTAGTATCATTTATTGTAGACCATCGTGAATTGATTTTATTTGGTGAGCGTGTTTCTACTGTTTGGTTCAATAGTGGTGACGCAACATTCCCTTTGTCGCGTCGTGAGGGGGCTGACATGGAGGTGGGTTGCGCGGCTGCTTTATCTGTTGCTAAACTAGATAACACTGTTTACTTTTTAGGTCGTTCGAGTCATGGCACAGGCTTAGTCTATAAACTCAATCAATACACGCCACAAATTATAAGCAATCGCGGCATAGAGTATCTCATCAATTCGCTTGAACGTATTGATGATGCGTTTGCATATACTTATCAAAAAAACGGTCATTCTTTTTATGTGCTGACATTCCCGACAGCTAACAAAACATTAGTCTATGATGCGTCAATTCAAGACCCTGATTTAGCATGGTCGGTGCGTGAGACTTACGGACTAGGCCGCGATAGAGCGTCCTGTTATGCGTTTGCGTTTGGTAAACACTTGGTTGGTGATTTTGTTAGCGGTGTACTGTATGAGCTAGACGACGAGACGCATTTAGATGGTGGTTTACCTATTGCGTGGAGTCGCACCACAGCGCATATTGTCAGTGATTACAAGCGCGTTAAACATAAAGAGGTTGTGCTTAACTTTCAAACTGGCGTAGGCTTAGAAGATGGCAGCGAGCCGTTGGTTTATCTAACATATAGCGATGATGGCGGCCATAGTTACATCACACCACGCGAGGCAAGTTTGGGCGTTATTGGACAGCGTAAAAACCGCGTTATGTGGGCAAGGCTTGGTAATTCACGCGATAGAGTTTATAAAGTCTTTGGCTCTGCACCTGTAAAAACCGTGCTAATTAGCGGCTTTATTGACGTGGAGGTAGGCAAAACATGAGTAAAGTTGCCAGTCCTGCTAATTTAGATTTAACAAATACACGCGCATTTAAGACGTGGCTTTACAGTATGTGGCAATCAATTTTCTATGTTGCTCCACACGTCCATGTTTCGACAATATCAACAAAAACGCTTAAATCAGGAAAAGGCACAATCAAAAGTATTTGTGTCAATATCAAAAGTACAGGCGGCAGCGTGTGCAATGTTTATGATGCTTTATCAGTGACAGGTACGCCAATCATCACGTTAAACACCGATACAAACTACGGCGAGATAACGTATAACTTAGAGTTTAATACTGGTTTGACAGTCGATATTGTTGGCGGCACTGCTGCTGACTTATTGTTTGTATTTAATTGATTAACGCGATGATATTGGCTTGTTTATCAATTATTGCAGAGTCTATCAATTAAGCATAAACTAAGGCATTACTGTCGTGATGACAGCGAGGGGTCAAAAATGAATAATTTTTATAAATGCGCTCAAGGCGTTGATGTTGTGCCTTTAATGATGGCACTTAAGGCAAATGCTTATTTGTGGAATCAAAACACGCTAAGAACAGACCATCCCGAAACTGCACATGGCCAAGTTAATGATATTTGGCTTAGGTTTAACGATGTTTCAAATACAGAAACGGTTGTTGATGACCGCGAATCCATTAATTACCCTGCTTTTTTTGCACTTCCTCAAGCCCAAGAATTGATTTTTGCTCTTATGGCACGTGTTCGCGGTGAGCGTCTAGGCCGTTGCTTAATTACTAATTTGCCTGTTGGATGCGTTATTGATGCTCATGTTGATGGTGGCGCACCTGCTGAATATTACGAGCGTTATCACATTGTTTTGCATAGCGGCAAAGGCGTTATGTTTAGATGCGGTGACGAGACGGTGAATATGCTAACTGGCGATATTTGGTGGTTTAACAATCAGCTAGAACATGAAGTCATTAACAACAGCGCAGACGATAGAATACATCTAATTGTTGATATTCGGGTGTCAAAATGATTACTTTTGCAATTGAAACAATCCGAGAAAACCTTGTTGAACTGCAAGATATTTTGCCGTTACATTATCAAGAATTAGCACTTAATCAAGATAAAGTACCATTGTCGCCACAGTATGATGTGTATTTAGACCGAGAAGATGCTGGCGGCGTGTTGTTCGTGACAGCAAGGGATAAAGGACAGCTAATCGGGTATTTTATTGGCTTTATCGCTTACGGTTTGCATTATTCTACCTGCCTTACCTGCACAATGGATATTTTCTATATTCACCCTGAACGACGCGGTACTAGCGAGGGTTACAAACTTTTTAAGTTTGTTGAAAATGAGTTAAAACGACGCAAGGTCGATAGATGGTTTGTTGGTTCAAAAGTGTCATTACCTGCTGATTGGTTGTTTGAGAAATTAGATTTTGAACGTGTAGAGGTTTATTACACAAAATGGCTGGGAGAATAATATGGTAGCTGCTGCTGTTGTTGGTGGTTTAGCCACTGCTGGGAGTGCTGCATACAGCGCAAAGCAAGCAAAAAAGGGCGCAAAGGCTCAAGTCGAAGCAGGCGACCGCGCATCGGCTTTAGAGGCTCAATCAGCCGACAAACAGCTTGCTTTGCAGCGTGAGATTTGGGAAAAGCAACAAGCCGATTACAAGCCTTATCTTGAACAAGGGACGTGGGGCATTAATCGTTTAGGCGATTTGATGAAAAAAGGCTCAGGCCAACTAAATAACCCGTTTGACACCTATCTTGCAAGCAAGGGGTTAGCAGGTGGTCAATTCAACACTAACAATCCTGCCTATCAATTTCAACTAAAGCAAGGCCAACAAGCCCTAGACCGTTCAAGCGCGGCGCGTGGCATGGGCTACAGTGGCGCACAAATGAAAGCGGCTCAAGAATACGGGCAAGGTTTAGCAAGTCAACAGTACGACAAAGAATACAATCGCGCCACTTCTGAGTTTGGCGACTATTACAACCGTTTAGCCTCATTATCGCAAGGCGGACAACAAGCCACAACGTCATTACAAAATGCTGGCAGTCAATACGCTCAAAATGCTG
>NZ_CALETI010000165.1 GCF_937920075.1 uncultured Agitococcus sp. | reverse complement strand
AGGTGGTTGTGCGGTCGCCGATGGTGGAGGATTGGCTAAACTTAGGCTTATCTTCATTAGTTTGGTTGTCATTATCCTGCTTATCAATAATCACCATGCGAGCGTTAACGCCAGTATTGACGGGTAATGACGAATCCATGAATGAGTTGTCGGGCAACTTCTCACTTGTGCCGCCAACAGACTCAAGCCATTCTCTAAACTCAACTGCTTTTTTATCGCTACCAAAAAACACGCCTTCGCCCATGATGGCAACAATACGGCCATTCGGTCTTAATAACTCGTAAGCATGACGAACGTGTTCAGCATCTTGGCGATTGCTAAACGGAGGATTCATGATGATGCGGTCATAGCCGCTATCTACGCCTTTATGCCTTTCTCCTACTAAATCGTCACGATTGTAATAACCGATTATCTTACCATCATCATCTTCTAGTCTTACGCGCTGGCCATTAGAGCCACGCATTACGCCCTCTTTACCATCAGGCGCAACAAACACATCGCCAAAGGTATAAAACTCACGAGGTTTCATATCCATAAAGTCATTCACTTCTGCTAAGTGATAACCTTTTTCTTGCAATAACTCTCTGCGATCTCCCGACATCTCAATAACATCAGGTTCAGCACCAGTCGCCCGAATCATATCCGCAATATGACCCATACCTGCCGATGGTTCTAAAACAGCCATATCGGGGGTAATCTCGGCAGAATCAATCATCTGTTGAGCAATGGCTTGTGGTGTTGGGAAGAAGTCTAAGCCGTCTTTTTTACGGCCAACCATTGCCATTTCCATTTCACGCACTTTGTTGTTAGTCGCTTCTTCTTGTAAGGCGATAAACTCACGCAATGCACTTCTAAACTCGCTTGGTGTTTCAATCCCCATGCGCGACAATGCTTTTAATTTGTCGTAAGCGTACTGGAACTGATAAGGCAACAATCTATTGTTTTTACCTGCTCTACGGCCAACAGATTCAACTAACTGATTACCAAACTCACGCTTGAGCGTAATGCGTTTATCAGCGTCACCTTCCCACACCTTTAAGTTAATAGCCTCACTTGGGCTTAGAATGACAATGTTTTCGCCACGTTTTACCTGTAGGACGATAGCTTTGCCTGTTAAGCCACTTTTCTTAATGGCTCTTTCGGCTGTTTCTTTACTTGAGAAAGTAGCCAGTGCGCTGTCTTTGGTTTGAAAACGAGAGACTTTATATAGGTTCTTTCTAGCAAAATCTAAATAAGCATCGCTAACATCATCAGCAACCGCCATGATTTGTTGGCCTAGCTTTTTAAGCCCATCAATTTCTAACAACTGACGGCCTAAAAACGCTAAATCAGAACGGAATAATGTGTACGTTGGATAGGTAGCAAAGTCTGCCGTTGCTGCTGTAGGCGGCTGTCCTTTAAGCTTGACTTGTTCGGCATAACTATCATATTCAGAACGAATTTCATTATCTTTAGCTGTTGTTATGTAGGCGCGTAATGCTTCAACATCGACCTTCATGCGAATGTTGTCTAAGAACTTAGCCTTACCATTTTTGATAGCTTCGGCAATGTTACGCATCGTTTTAGCCAAGGCAATCTTAGCGCGAGCCTCATTCTCTGCCGACATTGCAAACCTAGCTCTACGGGCTGTATTGGTCTTACGGTCACGGTTTAATTCTTCGTTGGCTTTAGTCTCTATCTTGTCGGCCATATCCAGTAAACGCTCTGCTGCGCTTTGGCTACGGTTATCTTCGTAGTCATCTTGCTTTTGGCTTAGTTGCTCCTTAGCTGCTGTCGTGTCGCCACCTGCAAGGGCTAAAAAGGCTTGTGCCGCTTCTTTGTCTTTGAACTGGAAGCCAACAATTGCACCACCACCTTTATAACTGCTATACCATCCACCGAGTTTTTTGGCTTCGGACAATACTTTTTTGTAGTCATCTGTACTTAAACGGTCAGATAACTGCACCACAAACAGGTCATAGCCGTCTCGTGTGTGCTTGGTTTCAATAATTTTACCGTCAGTAGTTTGTGATGCTGTATTGATGGTTGCCTGTGCCGCACGTTTTCTCGCTTCTCTCGCTTCTTTTGTGCTTTCGGCCTCTAGCTCATCATATTTAATTCGCTGTTCAGGCGTGAGTGTTAAAAATGCTTCTTGGCGAGACTTGCCATCAGCCATAATCTTCCGCATCAACATTCTAAAATCGTCTAATGTCTGCGGATTTTCTAATGCTTCAGCTTTGGCTTTGAGGTCACTAATACGGCCATCAATCATTTGCTTATATTCTTGAGCAAAATCATCTAGTCGTTGTTGATCTGTGCTTTCAACCATTTTCTGCACAGCATTTTCATAGCTGTTTTTGCCCATACCATAGGTAATACCACGACCAAGCGCATACTCGGCAATCATGGAATGATAGACAGCTTCGGCTACTTCGGATTTCTTATCGTTCTTGTGTCGATACTGGACAGCATAACCCCCTTCTTTTAAAAGTTGGTCTTTGGTGAGTGCGTTTAACTCCGTTAAAATCGCATCTTTGTTGATAGAAATATCGGCAAACGATTGCTTAAATTGCTCTGCTGTTGCTTTGCCGTCACGCACAGAATCCATTAGGGCATTGTGCTTGTCGAGTGTTGGTGTTTTAGAGTTAGCTTCCTGTTTATGGGCTTCTTCTTTGGCAGGCTGTTGCTTTGCTTTAGCTTCATCATAAGACTGAGCCAGTTTGTCTGATTTGCTTACTGTTGGAGCATTGGCCTTAGCTTCATTAAAGGCGTTGTCGATATGGCGCGGCGTACTAAGTAGGGTCGTGTAGTCCCATTGTGAATCATCACCTAATTTCATCTTAGGGATTTCTTCGCCGTTCAACCATTTGACAGTAGCGTCTATCAATGGCTTTAAAACCTCCCTGCTCATGTTGTCAAAATCAACATGGTAAGACGTGAACTTACCATTAACTCTGTCAATTAGTACGCTCTCACGGCTTCCGTTTGCGCCTGATTTATACGAAAAGAGCAACTTAGCAGACTTGCCATTAAACGCGCCATTAACCGTGTAATCTGTTCCCTCTAACGCCTTTTGTAATCGTTTTAATGCGCGATTAAGCTCAACATCTGTTTCGACCTTAATAGGTTGCTTAGGGAAGTTAATCTCAAAGCGATTCCATTGGTTCTCACGAATAGCATCAATAAGAGCCTGACGAATCTTATCTTCTTTATCAGGCATTTCAGCAACCAAGCCTGTTGCAATTTTTAATGCCTCATCACGCGAATACGCTACGCCGATTTTATCGGTCTTGGCTTTAAAGTCGTTGTAGGCTTTTTGAAGTGCAATATATTCTTCGTCACTTAAATCGCTAGATGACGTTGATGCGGTAGGCGTAGACTTGCTTTCAGGTTGCGTTACGGGTGTTGGCTCGGTTGTTCCTGCTACTAATTGACGCATAAATGGCGCAGGAATTGGCTGCACACTACGACTATCAAACAAATACATCTCTGCGGAGTCTTTATCTGCCTGCTGCGGTTTGTTTCGTGAAGCATTAAATTGCAGAAGATTAAATTCGTCACCTCTCGCCTTGGCCTCAGCAATGGCATTATCCATCAACCAAGACTCAATCACTTTAAGGCTGTTAGTGGCTTTTCTATTTGTTGATAAGTCAACTTTTGGGAATGGCGTTGTTTCGCGCCCTGTTGCAGTTAAAACAACCTCACCACTACTAAATTTATAATCAACCTCTCCTTTTTTTAGTGCAGGCTGCTCTGTCTGTTTTGCTGCATCAGCCTCTTTAACCCGTTCAATGTTCTGCTTTAGCTCATCAGCCGTTTTGTATGGCATTTTGCCGCCAAACAAACTAATCTTGTCGTTAACTCCTTTGATTAACCCGTCACCTTCTAGCGTTAAAGATATAGGCACTCCATATTTGTTTAGGTTCACACGAATAACTTTATATTGCCCAATTTTAAAGTCATCACCCTTTTTGAATGACAATACTTTTCTTAAAAAGTCATCGTTTTTATCTTGAAGTTTTTGTGCTTTAGCATCTTTTTCGGCTTGAATTGCGGCCCGCTGCTCAGGACTTCTTGCCTCTTGTACGGCTGTTGCCAACGCATATTTGCTTTCTAGTAGCCAATTATCAAACCTTTGGCTAACCTTATCAAAAGCATTACCTCTGCTTTCGGCTTGTTTGCCATTAAAGTTATTGCGGCCTGCAATAAAGCTAGATGTAACACCTGAACGCGCACTATTAAGCTCGTTAAATTTCTTGATGTAGTCTTGTTGCAGTTTAAGACTTGCTTGCTCTAATGCTTTTTTCTGTAAGTCAGTCTCAGCTTGTGGCAAGGCACCGTTATATGCTTCTTCAATAAAATCTTCAAAAGTCCGTTTGAAAGATTTAGCGACCTCACTTGGGTTTCTTATGGAATGTTGCCAAGCGTTAATTGTTTCCTCTAACGGAAAGTCAACTTTGATAATGCCTGTTTTGGCTTTTGCCTCATTGACGGGCTGCTCCGTTTTCGCTTTGTCATTCTTATTCGCACCAAGAATATCGTCAGTAACAGAATTATTCTGTTTTTGCTCATTCTTGGCTTTTAATTCACCCTTAGCATCATCTTCATTTTGATTAGGGTTATAGCCAATTTGAGAAAGCCATTGCTGCTCAAGTTCTGCGTCAGTTAATAACTGCTTATTGTCCTCGGCAGATTTCAGAAGTGCGCTTTTATCTTTTACAGTCGCAAGCCGTTCTTTTGCGTCTTTAATTGCACCTTCTTTTGTTTTTGAGCCAATACCAATACTTAACCGTGATTTTTCTTCAATAAAAATCCACTCTTTTACAACAGTTTTTCTATCAAGAGATAAACCGACAAAGCCAGTCACACCATCCCCTAAATCGACAGGCTCAGTAAGTCCGTATGCTGTTACTGCATCGTCTTTACTTTTTGCAAACCTAATAGGCTTGTCTTGAAGTTTTGCAAACTCATAGGCGTTTTCTACTTCACCAT
>NZ_CALETI010000164.1 GCF_937920075.1 uncultured Agitococcus sp. | reverse complement strand
TCTGTTTTAGTTTTATTATTGCGCCAATTGTGGCGCGTGGTTTTTTTGGTTGATTATTATGGGCAGAAATAACATAGATGGACTTATAGGTAAAAAAATAAATAAACTGACTTTGCTTAGAGAGTCCGAAATTAGATTACACCAAAAAACAAAGCGTTATGGTGTTTTTTTATGTGATTGTGGCAACGAAACAATACAGACTATTTTTGACTGGACAAATGGCGGGTCAAAATCTTGCGGTTGTTTGAAAAAGCTAAATGGTAAAAAGACGCATGGACTATCATCAACAGGTGATTATAAGTCATACATGGGGATTAAAGGCAGATGTTTAAATAAATCTCATGGCGATTATAAAAACTATGGCGCAAAGGGTGTAACGCTGTGTGAAAAATGGCTAACTTTTGAGGGTTTTGTTAGTGATATGGGGCTAAGAGCTGATACAGGTCTTAAAGACCCAACGATTGAGCGAATAGACGTTACTGGTAATTACGAAAAAAGTAACTGTATTTGGATTGAAAGAAGTTTACAGGCAAAGAATAAAAGGTAAAATAAGTCAACACACTAAACACGCCCTTGCACGCAACCTTGTTTAGTTTTCGGGTCGGGAGTTACTAGCCGCAAAGAAGCCACTTTAATTAGTGGCTTTTTTGTGGGTGTTAGATTAACTCAACTTCCAATATGTTGTTGGTTTGCCTTGATATTTTGTAAGGTCAGCATTGGGTAAAAGGTCTTTGATGGCTTTAGCGTAGCTTATCGCGCCTTGTCGTGTAATTTGGCTAAACTTGCGCCCGTTGATGATTGCGTTTTTATTGTTAGCAATCTTGGCCAGTGATTCGATAATCTCTACTTTTCGCGCCTGTGCATTTTCGATAAATTCGGATATTTGGTCGTACTCTGCTAATAGTGCAAGCGCGTTATCATCAACAATCTCAGGCGTTAAAGATTCAAGGTGGGCAGGGTTGTTTAACTCTGACAAATATAACTCATAAAAAGCGCGTAGTTTTGGCAGTGCATCGTTAAACCATGAGTTATCAAAAAATACCATTTCCACGGAGTCAACGTGCTTATTCCACTGGTAAAAATGAGCTTTTCTTGTACCTGTACAAGCCATTTCTAATTGCAATTGTGCGTAGTAGTGTTTTTGTTGATAAATGCTTTTAAACTCAGGTATTAAATCGTTACGCTTAGAAAATGGACACTTAATCTCAAGCACCATTAGCTCGCCATTATCTGACTCAATCAATCCATCAGGGGACGCGCCAAGCCAGTCATGCTCAGGATGGACAAAAAAGCCGCACTCATGGACGGCATTGCCTGTTTTGTTGGTGTAATCTAATTGTGCAATGGGTTCGTTAAGTGAGCCGTACTCGGTAGCGATATTACCCGTAAACTCAGATTCTACGTTGTGATAATCACGCACCATTCTGCGCAAGGCTTGCTCGGTACTCATAAACGGGTTAAGGCCAAGTATCGCCCCTGCAATGCTACCAGTAACGCGCCCTTTGCGCTGTTCGTGCCAGTCTGCACTACGTTGTGCGGCTGTTATGATGGGTAATGGTTGTTTTGACATTGTCATACTCCTGCGCCCACATTGTGAGCGCGTTTAAGGGTTGGTGTGTTATAAGGAATGTATAAAATATTCCTTTTAGAACGGCAGAAAATCATAGTCTGGACAGTCGTTTTTTTCATAAACAACATCTCTAGGGATGCAGCCATGCTTAATACACTCATTCTTTTTCTTGTTAAAGTTTGAGCATTCAATACAACGATTTTTTAACGACTGCTCAAGTTCTGCAAGCTGTTTTTTTATTGACTCATATTCGGATTGATGGCTCATGATTGACTCCTAATCCAATCGGATACTCTTTGTTTTAAGTCGGTGAATGTTGGTTTTTGTGTTGGTGTTTCATTGGTTTTAATTGCGCTCCAGTACCGTTTTTTAACTTCGGTATATTTTGAGGGTAGTATATCGATGGCTG
>NZ_CALETI010000163.1 GCF_937920075.1 uncultured Agitococcus sp. | reverse complement strand
CCCAAAGTTAAATTACGAGATGGCTCGCATTTGTATGTGACACCCGAAACATGGTCGATTGATAATGACAGTGCCAAGTCCTTAGCCAGCTATAGCCAAATTCCTTTGTGTTTGGCGTGGGCGATTACTGTTCACAAAAGTCAAGGCATGACCCTAGAAGCCGCAGAAATGGATTTAAGTCAGACCTTTGAGCAAGGTCAAGGTTATGTGGCGTTGTCACGATTAAAGTCTTTAGACGGTTTGCGGTTATTGGGCATCAATGAAACCGCGTTGCAGTTAGATAGTTTAGCCCTTAAAGCAGATAAACGCTTTTTGGAGTTATCAAACCAAGCCGAGCAAGTTTGGGCAGAAAAAGACGCAAGCCAATCGCACCAAGAGTTTATTAAGCGTTGTGGTGGCAGTTTGGATGCTGATGAAATTGCCAAATATGAAAAACGGCAGCAAAAAATTGCCAATAACAAAAGTTCTGAGCCACATACCATTGAACAAACTAAAGTCTTGTTTTTACAAGGTATGAGTATTGTGGAAATTGCCAAAGAGCGTGAGTTAACGCAATCAACGATTATCAATCATTTAGCAAAAATTTATGACAAAGAACCGAGCTTTGATTTAAGCCGAATTAAGCCTGATGATAAGATTTTGGCCAAAGTCAGTCATGCTTTTCATCAATTACAACAAGAAGATAATGATGAGTATTTTAATGAAGATGGCACAATGAAGCTGAGACCTATTTATGAAGCACTTAAACAAGAGCTAGGTTACAATGATATTCGATTAGCATTAGTGTTTGTGGCCTAAGAGAATTTTATGTATCACGTTATTGTTAGATTATTATTGAGTGCTTGTGGTTTAGGTTTAGCCGATTATTTATTAGAAGGCATTCATTTTGACCACTTTAGCACTTTGTTTTGGGCAGCTTTGTTATTAGGTGTGGCCAATAGCATTGTTAAACCGATTTTAATCTTTTTTACCTTGCCAATTACCTTATTAACCTTAGGTTTCTTTTTATTAGTGATTAATGCCGCCATGTTGGGTTTGGTGGCCGCTTTATTATCAAGCTTTCATGTCAGTGGTTTTTGGTCAGCTTTAGCGGCTTGGTTTATTGTGGCACTAACACAAGCCGTTGGTAGCGTGTTGTTGAAATCTAAGAAATCCGACAGTTAATTCTTTTTGCTTCTAAATTGTTTGAGTGTTTTATGACTACTGCTGAGTTTAGCTCTTTACCGTTATTGCCTGTTTTATTACAAAGTGTCGAGTCTTTGGGTTATCAACAAATGACTTCTATTCAACAACAAAGTTTACCTCCCATGTTAGCAGGTAAAGATGTATTGGCCAGAGCAAAAACAGGCAGCGGCAAAACAGCAGCTTTTGGTTTAGCCTTATTAAGTCAAATTGATCCCTTAATTTATAAAACGCAAGCTCTAGTCTTATGTCCAACGCGCGAATTAGCCGAACAAGTCAGTAAGGAAATTCGAGCATTAGCCCGTTTTATGGCTAATATCAAGTTGTTAACGTTGTGTGGTGGCTCGCCAATTATTCATCAAGTAAATTCACTTGAACAAGCACCACATATTGTGGTTGGTACGACAGGTCGTATTTTAGATCATTTGAACCGCAACACATTATCTGTGGAAACGGTCAAAGTGCTGGTTTTAGATGAAGCAGATCGTATGTTGGATATGGGCTTTGAAGAAGATATTCATAAAATCGCAAAAAAGACGCCAGCAACAAGGCAAAGTCTCTTATTTTCGGCAACTTACCCAGATGCCATTCACACCATGAGCCAGAAAATTCTGCAAACGCCTGTCGTGGTCACTGTAGAATCGGTTGATGAAACGAACCATATTGAGCAGCATTTTGTTGAGGTCGCTTATAGTGACAAGGCAATAGCAGTCACCAAAATTTTGGCACATTATCGACCTGAATCAACGGTGATTTTTTGTAATACCAAGGCCGATTGTAACGAGTTAACGCAACATCTACGCAGTAAAGGTTTTGATGTGTTGACCTTGCATGGTGATTTAGAGCAACGTGATCGTGAGCAAGTGTTATTACGTTTTGCCAATAAAAGTTGCCCTGTGTTAGTGGCCACAGATGTCGCTGCACGCGGTTTGGATATTAAAGAATTAAGTGCAGTGATTAATTTTGAGCTGGTTTATGATCCCGAAGTGCATGTTCACCGAATTGGTAGAACGGGTCGTGCTGGTAATCAAGGTTTAGCTTTTAGTTTGTGTGCCCCCAAAGAAGCACCACGAGTTGTTGCGATTGAAGAATATCAGAAAATTAAAGTGAACTGGTTAGACTTAAATGAGTTGCATACCCCTGTAGTTGCCTCATTAAAAGCAACGATGGTGACGATTTGTATTGAAGGTGGTCGAAAAGATAAATTGCGACCCACAGATATTTTAGGAGCATTAACAGGTGAGGGTGGTTTGGCAGGTGCAGAAGTAGGCAAAATCGATATCTTTGATATTCGTGCTTATGTGGCAGTAAAAAGTCATGTTGCCCCTAAAGCCTTAAAACGCTTACAGGCAGGACAAATTAAGGGACGCCGTTTTAGGGTGACAAAAGTCGGTTAGCAACAAGATTTAGGGCTTAGGCATGAGCAATAGCTGTCTAAGTCCGAATAAGTGAAAACTAGCAGTCAAAAAAAACAGCTGCAACCAAGCATATGCTTGTTTAAGCTCAACAGCCATTTACGCAATGACAGCGTATTTGTTTATAGTCACAATATAGTGGGGGAAAAACATGAGTTATATGCAATTAAGCCGTGAAGGCGCTGTTTGGGTATTAACCTTAACTAATGGTGAAAATCGTCTAAATGACGATGTATTAGCCGAGTTTAATACCGCATTAGATACCATTGAAAATACCGAGGGTAATGGTGCAGTCGTCATTACCAGTGCCGATCCAAAGTTTTGGAGTAATGGTATTGATTTAAACTTTGTGCAAGAAAAAGGTGGCATGGCCTATTTGGTCAAAGAGTTTGCACCACGTTTAGATCAGTTGTTAATGCGTATTGCGCGTTTTCCTTTACCTGTGATTGCCTGTTTAAATGGTCATGCTTATGCAGGTGGTGCATTAATTGCGTCTGCTTGTGACTTTAGAACCATGCGCGCCGATCGTGGTCGTTTTTGTTTTCCAGAAGTGGACATCAAAATTCCATTTACGCCCATTATGACCGAAATTGTGCGTTTATTACCAAACCCAACGATTGCATGGCAAATGGCAAGTACTGGTTTGGCTTTAGGTGGTGAAGAAGCGGCTAAAGCAGGTGTGGTTGATAAGGCTTTGGGCGAAGCTGAATTATTGCCAACAACGATGGCATGGGCTGCCGAGTTAGCCAAGAAAGATCGTCAAACTTATACCTTAATTAAGCGTCGCTGGCGTAATGCATTTGATAAGTTTGCCTAATCATTAGGGGCTGTTTTACAGCCCCTAATAATTTGAGGCGGCTAAAATTTTTTCTTGTAAATCTTCAAATACAAAAGGTTTAGATAAAAACTCATCCATGCCTGCTTGCAAGCAACGTTCGCGGTCACTGTCAAAGGCATTAGCTGTGAGTGCAATAATAAAAGGACGTTTTGTTAAATGAAGTTGACGAATCTTTTGTGTAGTTTCTAAACCATCCATCTCTGGCATTTGCATATCCATCAAAATCACATCGTAAGTTTCAGTTTGTAATTTATCGAGTGCTTCAAAGCCAGAATTGGCTGCTTCGGCATGAATATTGAGCTTTTCTAATAAACGTAACGCAACTCGACGATTAATATGACTATCATCAACAACTAAAATTTTCATCGTTGAGCTAATGACTGGCGTTGTAGGTATCTTTGCTAATAATTCTGCGGTTGGCTCAGTATCCAGATCAAGTTCAATATTAAAACTAAAACAGCTGCCTTTTTGAGGTTGACTACGCACAGTAATTACCCCATGCATGGCTTTTACTAAACGTTCACAAATGACTAAACCTAAGCCAGTTCCACCAAATTGACGTGTAGTGGATGAGTCAACCTGAGAAAATGATTGAAAGAGTTTATTGACTTTTTCTGAGGCTATACCAATTCCTGTATCACGTACATCAATAAATAAGCGTACTTTATCACTTGCAAAAATATCATGTCTAATATGAATAGAAACTTCGCCTGTGATGGTAAATTTGAGTGCGTTAGAGATTAAGTTGGATAAAATTTGACGAAAACGTAAACTGTCACCAAGCACTTGTTTGGGCAATGTTTCGGTAATCTCAAGTCTAAAGTGTAGTCCTTGTTGTTGGGCTACAACTTGGTAGAGTTGAAAAATGGATTTAATTTCGTGAAGTAAATTAAAAGAACGATATTCTAATTCTAATTTACCAGCCAGATCGGAAGAGCGTCGTGTAGGGAAAGAGTGTCTTCGCCTGTGTAGAT